>NZ_VPEO01000025.1:0-28518 GCF_013417155.1 Acinetobacter sp. YH16052
GTTCAAATGGCGATTCAGCGTTTAATTGGTTTTGGGAAAAAAGAAGAGTTTAAGGAAATTTTGGCAATTTTAAGAAAGCAGAATCCTGATAGGATAAGGGTTCTGTGAAATTTGTCGTGTACAGAGATTTTTTAGTCATTGTTAAATTGCATAATCAAAAATAAGGCTTAAAAATAATGATTCGACTTGCCACCCAACACGATGTCCTGCCGATTGCCCAAGTGCATGTACAAAGCTGGCGTGAAAGCTATCAAAATATCATTAAACCAGAAATTCTCGATAAGTTGAGTGTAGAACAAAGAGCCGCCTTGTGGCGTTCTGTGCTTGAATAGGAGAATCGACGGGTATTTGTCTATGAAGAAAATGCTCAAGTTTTGGGTTTTGCTGCTTTTAATTTTCCGGTAGATGCGCCAATCAGTGAATTGAGAGCACTTTATTTGCTTCAAAATATTCAAGGTCGCGGCATTGGACGTGATTTGGTTTAATTGGGTCTGGGTTTAAGTCGAGAAAAATCCTATCAGCATATGCAATGCAGCGTATTGAACCTGAATTCCAGTCGTTATTTTTATGAAAAGACCGGCGCCTATTTTGTCAGTGAAGGAGATGTCAGTGATCTGGGCGAAAATCTTAAAGACTTATATTATCAATGGAATCTCTAACTTTTAATCCACCCGGATCATGGAAAATAATTTAGTGCTCGAGCTAACATCAGTGACAAAAATATAGGGCAGGGTGAAATCCAGTTATATGATCGATGGTAATTATACGTGTAGCATTCCGGTCAAATGGGCGGAGATTGATACCGTGATCTGGCTAGATTTATCCTTTTATCTCAATATATCCATCGGTCAATTAAGAGAGCATTTCCGGGCGATCAGCAAATAACAGCTTTGGCTTATTCAAACAATGCTGAAATTTTCAGGCAGATGCTTCACCTCAATTTTATAATAGGTTGTATGATCAAAACTCATCACAAAAATCGTCAGTATTACTTCAAGCTGATGTCTGCTCCTGAGTATCAACATCTCCATTGAATTCTGCCCGGGATGTTCAATCTTTTCTGGTAAAATGTTAAAGGCCGAAATAGTAGCCAATCAGACAGATAATCACGGTAATCACAATTAAGGTCAGCACATTTGCAGACGAACTGGATTTTCCTGGGTCCTGAGGTTTTTCTGCTTTAGAAATTTTTGGTGAACGATCTTCAGTACTCATACCGATAAATGGATCAGGTGCAACTTTAGGGGTAAGCTGCGCGGTCTTATAGTGATTGGCGACTTTGCTGATGAATTTAGCACTTAAATCATCAATTTTTTGCGAAAAATGTCGCAGATTGAGTTGCTGCTCCGGGCTGAGTACTTCGCCATCTGCACGATAGGGATGTTGGATTTTAGTTTGAATAAAGTCATTTAAGGCATCTAGGCGGTACAAAGTCTGGTGAGCATAATCCGCTGAATAGTCAGTGGGAATTAAGGCCAAATGACTTTCGCTATCGACCTGAATGGCAGGCATGGTGCCGTAATAAGGCAAATTGGTATACGCCGGTTCAGTAAAATCTTGGGCAAGGCTACTTTCAAACAGTTCATGATCGGTATAGGCCTGAATATCATCCCAGTTTGGGGCTTCCAGATCGACATCAATGCGCTTGGCCAGTTTAGGATTCAGCTCATAACACCAGAATGTTTCATGGCGTAAAGGAGATTGCTGTGATTTAGGCGCTTCGTAATCATTGTCTGCGCTGTACCATTCAGGGAGTTCTTTGCCAATGATCCAGGCGGTTTTGGCTTTGGCACCATGACTGACAATAAAATGTGCCAGTGGCAGTAGCTCGACATTGGCATTCGGATTTTTTTCATCAACCAGTAAATCAGAGCGATGCAAGCTGAGGCGACGCACGCCTTGTTTTTTCAGACCTTCCAGCCAGATCTGAAAATGCTGAGCCAACAGATGTTGTGACATCAGATCCCGAAAGGCGAACTGGTGCTGATTAAAAATGGAATGTTGAATCCAACGATTGAAACTCAGGTCCTGAGCCAGATACTCATTGCCGTAAGTGACCAGGGTCAGCTGCTGTTTCCAAATTTGATCGAGTGCCATAGTGATTTGATCTGATTGATATTGTGTTTATCTTATACTTTTTATATTTAATCATGCCAATCTAATTTTCCTTAAAACGTATCTTCATCAAAGTGTCTAAAAACTGTTAGAATGTGGGGTTTTTAAAATATTTTTTAACCTGTTGCTTTGAGAGTTACTATGTCACTGGAAGCCCTGACCACTGAAGCGCTCGCTGCGATTGCAGCAGCTCAAGACCTTGCTGCACTTGATCAAGTACGAGTGCAATTTACGGGGAAAAAAAGCCAGCTCGCTGAACAATCTAAGTCGCTTGGTAAAATGGATCCTGAACAGCGCAAAGCGTTCGGAGCACAAATCCATGCTGTACGTGAAACCATTACCGCTGCATTGACATCACGTCAGGCAGAGCTGCATAAAGCTGCCTTAGAACAAAAACTGGCCAGCGAAACCATTGATATTACTTTACCAGGTCGTGGCCAGCAGGTGGGCAGTATCCATCCAGTGACCCAGGTGCAAGAGCGTATTTGCCAGTTCTTTACCAAGGCAGGTTTTACGGTTGCAACAGGTCCTGAAGTTGAAGATGACTATCACAACTTTGAAGCACTGAACATTCCGGGTCATCACCCGGCGCGTGCCATGCACGATACTTTCTATTTTGATGTGAACCATTTGCTGCGTACACATACGTCTGGTGTGCAGATTCGTACCATGGAAACACAGCAACCACCCATCCAGATCGTGTGTCCGGGTCGTGTTTACCGTTGTGATTCGGATCAAACCCACTCACCGATGTTCCATCAGATCGAAGGTTTATACGTGGCTGAAAATACCAGCTTCGCGGAACTGAAAGGTTTGCTGATTAACCTGCTGAACGAATTCTTCGAAAAAGATTTGAAAGTACGTTTCCGTCCATCTTATTTCCCGTTCACCGAGCCGAGTGCGGAAGTGGATATTATGGATGAACGCGGTCGCTGGTTAGAAGTATTGGGCTGCGGTATGGTGCATCCGAATGTGCTGCAAGCTGCAGGCATTGATCCTGAAAAATATAAAGGCTTTGCTTTTGGTCTGGGTGTTGAACGTTTTGCAATGCTGCGTTATGGCGTGAATGACTTACGTATGTTCTTCCAAAACGATGTGCGTTTCTTGCGCCAGTTTGCTTAAAACAAATTTATACCTCTCCCTGACCTCTCCTTTTAAAAAGGAGAGGGACTCCGCGAAATAGATGGAGTTCTCCCCCTTTGGAAAATGGGGGGCAGAGGGGGGTTCTAGAGATTTGAATTACAGGTTTTATATCAATGAAAATTAGCGAAAATTGGCTACGCACATGGGTCAACCCAGCCATCGATAGCGAAAAACTTTCTGATCAATTGACCATGTTGGGTCTGGAAGTCGATGAGCTTGCACCTGCAGCAAAAGCATTTACTGGTGTAGTGGTGGGGGAAGTCCTGACAGTAGAACAACATCCTGATGCAGATCGCTTGCGTGTGGCCACTGTCAATATCGATTCAGGTGAGCCACTGCAAATTGTATGTGGTGCGCCAAACGTACGTGCCGGCATGAAAGCGCCAGTTGCGACCATTGGTGCAGTACTTCCAGGCGATTTCAAAATCAAGAAAGGCAAGCTACGTGGTATCGAGTCACAAGGCATGCTGTGCGGCGCTTCAGAAATCGATTTAGAAGATAAAATTGATGGTTTGTTAGAGCTTCCAGCGGATGCACCAGTAGGTATGAACATTCGTGAATATCTAGACCTTGATGACAACGTGATTGACATCAGCATTACACCGAACCGTGGGGACTGCTTCAGTATTCGCGGGATCGCACGTGAAATTGGTGTGATTAACCAATTGCCAGTAACTGCCCCTGAAATTAAAGAAGTAGCTGCGACTATTAGCGAAGAAAAGAAAGTCGTTGTATCGACTGAAGGCTGCCCACGCTATTTGGGTCGTGTCATCAAGAACGTCAATACCAAGGCTGTGACTCCTGTATGGATGGAGCGTGCATTGGCACGTTCAGGTATTCGTCAGCACAGCATTCTGGTCGATATTACCAACTATGTATTAATCGAGCTTGGTCAACCGCTACACGCATTTGATGGCGGTAAAGTTCAAGGTGCGGTACATGTACGTCAAGCCACTGCGGACGAAAAACTTGTGCTTTTAAACGAGCAAGACGTTGAGCTTTCTGACAACGTGATGGTGATTGCGGATGACGAAAAAGCATTGGCGATTGCCGGTATCATGGGTGGCCTGTCTTCAGCAGTCAGTGATGCAACCACTGAAATTTTCCTGGAATCTGCTTTCTTCGCACCATTACATATTGCCGGTCGTGCCCGTAGCTTTGGCTTGCATACCGATGCTTCTCAGCGTTATGAACGTGGTGTCGATTTTGAATTGCCATTGATCGCTATGCACCGCGCATCACAATTGATTGCGGAACTTGCGGGCGGCGAGTTCGGACCAATTACAGTTGCCGAAAATGCGGCTCTATTGCCAACACGTGACGCAATTGAATTGAATCAAGCCCAAGTCGATCAACTGCTAGGTTATAGTGTTGACTCAGCGTTCATTACTGATGCTTTAACCCGTTTAGGTTGTGAAGTTACAGTAAAAGCAGAAGGTGAGTGGTCTGTAGTGCCGCCATCACATCGTTATGACATGGTGATCTATCAAGATTTGATTGAAGAAGTGGCACGTATTCACGGTTATGACAATATTCAAATCAGTCTGCCTGTGATTGATGTGAAATTGGCGAAATACCAAGATCAATTTGAGTTGGGCCAACTCCGTCAAACTGCCGTAATTTTAGGTTACCAAGAAGCGATCAGCTTTAGCTTCTCAGACCTAAAACTTGAAAAGCAACTTAATTCCAGTGTGAATCCATTAGCATTAGCTAATCCAATTTCAAGTGATTTGGCTGTGATGCGTTCAACCTTGCTGTCTAGCCTGATTCCTTGTGTTCAGTACAATGTCAACCGCCAGCAAAGCCGTGTACGTTTCTTTGAGCTCGGTTTGCGTTTCGACTATCAAGAAGCCAGCAGCATCCATGATTTAAAACAGATTCCAACTTTTGCATTGATTGCGACTGGTTCACGTCATGCTGAGTCTTGGCATGGTAAGGCACAGCCAATGGACTTCTTTGACTTTAAGGGTGATGTAGAAGAAATTCTGGCTGCTGGTCGTGTCAAAGTAGAATATGTGCGTTCAGAGCGTAGCTGGTTGCACCCAGGGCAATCCGCAGAAATTCTCGTGAATGGTCAATCAATTGGTTACTTGGGGCGTTTACATCCCTCACTTGAAGACGAACTTGATCTGGCAACCACATGGGTAGCAGAATTGGATCAAGCGGCTGTTTTGCAAACTTATGTATCTAATTTTACAGAATTATCACGTTTTCCATCGGTTCGACGTGATATTGCGCTTTTAATTAGTGATAAGATTAATGTTAGCGAAATTCAGGGACTTATCGAAAAAACAGGCGGAGAGGTTTTAGACTCAACTTGGTTGTTCGATGTGTACACTGGACAAGGAGTAGAAGAAGGGAAACGCTCACTGGCATTTGCACTTCTCTGGCAGCATCCAAGCCGTACACTGGAAGATGCTGAAATTAAATCAGGTATGGATAATATCCTTCAAGTGTTAGAAAACACTTACCAAGCGACATTGAGGGCTTCATGACAGCACTAACTAAAGCAGAAATGGCTGATCATTTAAGTGAGCTCACGAGTTTAAACCGTCGTGAAGCAAAACAAATGGTTGAGTTGTTCTTCGATGAGATTAGCCAGGCGCTCATCTCAGGCGAGCAAGTAAAACTTTCGGGTTTTGGTAATTTTGAGTTGCGTGACAAGCGTCAACGTCCAGGCCGTAACCCGAAAACGGGTGAAGAGATTCCGATTTCTGCACGCCGTGTAGTAACCTTCCGTGCGGGACAGAAGTTCCGTCAACGTGTGGGAAATGAGCAGATCAACTGATCTGCTTTTTTAAAAGCTGAAATCTAATATTTTTAAATTTCAGTTTTTAAAATAAAAAAAGAGAGCCAAAGGCTCTCTTTTTTTGTACTGAATAATCTAAAAGATTATTGAGCAGCAGCTTCAGAAGCAGCAGTAGCGTCAGCAGCAGCTTCAGTAGCAACTGCAGCAGCAGCTTCAGCTTCAGATGCAGCGTCAACTTCAGCAGCAACTTCAGCAGAAGCTTCAACGTCAGTAGCTTCTACAGCAGCAGCGTCAGCAGCAGCTTCAGCTTCAGAAGCAGCTTCTACAGCTTCAGATGCAGCTTGGTTAGCGTCAGCAGCAGCGTCGTCAGCTTTTTTAGCACAACCAACGAAAGCTAGAGTAGTAGCAACTGCAGCAGCAATAGCGATTTTTTTGAATAACATGGCATCACTCTCTAAAAATTGAGATTAAAAAAAACCTAAGTTAGTCTGTTAAGTGCTTTTATTGTTCCTAATTGTGTTAGGGACTAACAACGCAGGAGCAGTCTAACTGGTCTGCAAATATGCTATCACTGCGCCTTTTTAATTGCTACTAGCAAGACTCAAAAAAGTACTGAAAAATGCTAAAAAATCATAAGTTTTTAACAGAAAATAACAATGGAATGAAAGATTTAGATTGGAGAAAGGCTTGTTAAACACTTAAAAGTTATACAATTTTTAATCTGAATATTTTATTAATCAAAAACTTAAAAATAAGTTTACATAAATCAGGCTCGAGTGTTTCATTCTGTAATTTATGTCAACCTAAAAAAGGCCACCGCTTAGGTGACCTTTCATTTGAAATTTTAATTTGAAGCTTTGCGTTTCATCTGATCAAAGAAATCATCATTGGTCTTGGTTTCTTTCATGCGATCTAGTAAGAATTCCATTGCCGCCAACTCATCTTGAGTATGCAGCAGCTTGCGTAGAATCCAGACTTTACGCAGATTGTCTTCTGACATCAGGCGTTCTTCACGACGAGTACCAGATTTCTTGATGTTCATCGCAGGGAACACGCGTTTTTCAGCAATGCGACGATCAAGGGTAATTTCCTGGTTACCTGTACCTTTGAATTCTTCGTAAATCACTTCATCCATTTTACTACCGGTTTCAATCAGGGCAGTAGAAATGATGGTCAGTGAACCACCTTCTTCGATATTACGTGCCGCACCAAAGAAACGTTTAGGACGTTCTAAGGCATGTGCATCCACACCACCAGTCAGTACTTTGCCTGATGAAGGAATCACAGTGTTATAGGCACGCGCCAAACGAGTAATCGAGTCAAGCAAAATCACCACATCTTTTTTGTGTTCAACCAGACGTTTTGCTTTTTCAATCACCATTTCAGCAACTTGAACATGACGTGCAGGAGATTCATCAAAGGTAGAAGCCACGACTTCACCGCGAACCGTACGCTCCATCTCGGTCACTTCCTCTGGACGTTCATCAATTAGGAGAACGATCAGAATAACTTCAGGATTATTGCGAACGATGGACTGTGCAATGCTTTGCAGCAGCATGGTTTTACCCGCTTTCGGCGGAGCCACAATAATTGAACGCTGGCCTTTACCAATCGGTG
The DNA here is from genome assembly GCF_013417155.1 of Acinetobacter sp. YH16052. GTDB lineage: Bacteria > Pseudomonadota > Gammaproteobacteria > Pseudomonadales > Moraxellaceae > Acinetobacter. The sequence continues at coordinate 7,625 of NZ_VPEO01000025.1, forward strand.
CCACTAGGTCGATCACACGGGTGGTTAAATCTTCAGTGGTACCATTGCCTAACTCCATCACCAACTGCTCAGTCGGGAATAATGGCGTCAAGTTTTCAAACAGAATCTTGTTACGTGAATTTTCAGGTGTGTCGTAGTTAATTTGATTGACTTTAAGTAAAGCAAAATAACGTTCGCCTTCTTTCGGCGGGCGAATGGTGCCAGTAATGGTGTCGCCAGTACGGAGGTTAAAACGACGAATTTGAGAAGGGCTGACATAGATATCGTCAGGACCTGCTAAATAAGAACCTGCGGCTGAGCGTAAAAAGCCAAAACCATCTGACAAAATTTCTAGAACGCCATCACCAAAAATCTCTTCGCCATTCATTGCATGACGTTTTAAGATGGCAAAAATAATGTCTTGCTTACGGTTACGAGCCATACCTTCGAGGCCCATAAACTCGGCAATCTTGATGAGTTCGCCAATCGGTTTTTTCTTGAGTTCGGTTAAATTCATAGGTGGTCAGATAGAATCAAAGTTCTGAGGTACAGGTTAGAAAGGGAGTAACATTCGGCCGCATACCAGCATTCAAACGAAAGCAATTGAATTTGCAAAAGAACAATTCAGAGATCTGTTTGAGTGTTTCAAAGGAAAATGTGAAAAACAATTTCTATTGCCGAGCGGCATCTTATGTAATGTGTCTTGTAAGAAATTGACAGGATTTAGGATCCTTTATCTCTTGAGTAGCGAATATAAGAGAAAATGCCAGGTTTGTCAATTTATAGCCGAAAAAAATACGCGAGCATGAGTCGCGTATTTTTTACTAAAAATGCTGTGCTTAGATATTGTCATCAATAAATGCAGTCAGTTTAGATTTTGGTGCAGCACCGACTTGAGTCGCAACAACTTCACCATTTTTGAACATCAACAAAGCCGGGATGTTACGGATGTTGAAATTCACAGCAGTTTGTTCGCAAGAAGTTACGTCAACTTTCACGATTTTAACTTTGCCTTGGTATTCATCAGCGAGCACTTCAAGTGCGGGTGCAATTGCTTTACATGGTGCACACCAGCCTGCCCAAAAGTCCACCAGTACAGGAACGTCTGATTGAAGAACGTCTGCTTCGAAGTTTGCGTCAGTAGTGTTTACGATGTTGCCAGACATGGAATGTGCTCCAGATTAATATTTTAAAGATAACTAATTATTAGTATTACATAGCCATCTTTAACAATGTAGGGGAATCTGTAAATTTTCAATGCTTAATGTTATTTTGTCTAATGGATGATCACGATAGTGATGATCGTGTCTCACTATTATTCCCGATACAAAAAAGAATAAGGCATTAAATTGTCGCTACAAATGGCTTTTAAATTGCATGCATGTGAATTACTCTAAGCACAATTCGTTAAAGGTTTATTTCTGGAATGTCTGACTTTTTGATTGATGAAGAATTACTTGCCGCCATCGATATGGGATCAAACAGCTTTCATTTGGCCATCGCCCGTGTAGATCATGGCGAAGTGAAGAAAGTGGCATCAATGTCAGAAAAAGTTCAGCTTGCCGCAGGACTAGACGAAAATAAGAATTTAACCGAAGCCGCACAGCAACGCGGTTTAGCTTGTCTGGCCCGTTTCGTTGGACGTTTAGGTGCAGTTCAGCCGAACCGATTACGGATCGTGGCGACGAATGCCTTACGTCAAGCCAAAAACGGCCATGAATTTATCCAGAAAGCCGCAGAAATTTTACCGAAACCGATCGAAATTATTGCCGGCCGTGAAGAAGCCCGTCTGATTTATCTGGGTGTATCGCATACCATGGCCAACAGCGGTCGTCGTCTGGTGGTTGATATCGGTGGCGGTTCAACCGAGCTGATTATCGGTGAAGAATTCGAGCCGATTCATACCGAATCAGTACAAATGGGCTGTGTAGCATTTACCAAAGCTTATTTTCAGGATGGTGAAATTAGCGCCAAAGCTTTTGATAAAGCAGTTACTGCGGCACGTAAAGAAATTTCGGGAATTGCCAATACTTATAAAGAAGCCGGTTGGGATGCTGTCGTCGGCTCGAGTGGTACTATTAAAGCTTGCCGCCAGATTTGCGTCAATATGGGCTGGAGCAATGATCGCGAACAGTTGACGCGTGAAGGCCTGGAAAAGCTCAAAGACAAGCTGCTTAAATATAAATATGTCTCGGACATGGAATTCGAAGGTCTGAAAGATGACCGTCGTGCCGTCTTACCTGCTGGTATTGCCATTCTCTATGCCGTCTTTGATGTATTGGGAATTGATCATTTGGTCTATTCTGATGGTGCGCTACGTGAAGGCGTGATGTATGACTTGCTTGGCCGTTTCAAGCACGAAGATATCCGTGATCGTTCCGTACATGCCTTGATCGGCCGTTATAATGCCGATGCCAAGCAGGCTGAGCGTGTGGTTCAGACCGCACAAAAACTGTTTAATGACGTGGCCAGTGAACTCGGTTTGAGTGTTGAAGATAGTGACCTGTTACGTCGTGCCGCCTATCTGCATGAGATTGGTTTGGCCATCAGTCACAGTGGCTATCATCGTCATGGCGCGTATTTATTACAACACTCGGATATTGCCGGTTTCTCGCAAGTTGATCAGAATCATTTGTCACATTTGGTCGCGCACCATCGTCGTAAATTGCGCGCTGATGCCAAGATTGATGTGATGAAAGTCGGTGGATCTAAACTTTTATGGTTATGTTTGCTGCTTCGTCTGTCGGTTTTGGTCAATCACAGTCGTAGCGATGAGATGCTTCCTGCCATTGAACTCAAGGTTGAAAATGCGCAACAATGGCAACTCAGCGTGTCTGGTGATGCCAAGCAATGGCCATTGCTGGTCGCTGAACTGCACGATGAACAGCAGCAATTTAAAAATTGGGAGATTGAACTCTCGATTCAATCCGAACAGTTTGTTAATTAATACCTTTATAGGGATGAAAACGGTTAACCTATGAAAAATAAAGCAACTCCATCAAAAGCATGGGCGACAGTGCAGATTGCACGTCATCCAGAACGTCCACAATTCCTGGACTATGTGGGTGAAATATTCACTGAATTTGATGCTTTACATGGTGACCGCCTATATGGTGATGATGGCGCGATGATCGGTGGTCTGGCTCGTTTCGATGGTCAACCGGTGATGATCGTTGGTCAGCATCGTGGTCGTAGCACCCGTGAAAAATTACAGCATAATTTTGGCATGAGTAACCCGGAAGGTTATCGTAAGGCACAGCGTCTGCTAGACATGGCAGAGCGTTTTAACCTGCCAGTCTTTACTTTTATTGACACTATGGGCGCTTATCCGGGTGTCGGTGCAGAAGAACGTGGTCAGGCTGAAGCGATTGCCACCAGTCTGGCTCAGCTTTCTAATTTGAAAGTACCTGTGATTGCAACTGTACTGGGTGAAGGCGGTTCAGGTGGTGCGCTGGGTATTGGGGTAGCAGATCGTGTGGTGATGCTCTCTCACAGTATTTATTCGGTGATTTCACCGGAAGGCTGTGCCTCAATTCTTTGGAAAACCGCTGAAAAAGCTGAACAGGCTAGTGAAGCCTTGGCTCTGACTGCAGAAAAATTGCAGAAAATGGATATTGTAGAATATGTGGTGGATGAAGGTGAGGGTGCTCACTTAAATCCGGATCAGGTCATGAACAGCTTGAAAGCAGTGCTGAAAGAAGCTTTGAACGAACTGCAACTAATGGAAGCGCAAGCACGATGCGAAGCACGTTACCAACGTTTAATGAAGTTTGGCAGCGACAATTTAGGTCTAGTTTCTTAAAACAGCTGCAGGACTTTCCTGCAGAGACAAAATTTCTCATCGGATGCAGTGGTGGCGTAGATTCTATGCTGTTGCTGCATCTGATGTTTTTTTTATGCTCGGAAAAAATCCGGGCAATCTATGTGGATCATCAGCTGCAAAGTATCAGTAGTGCATGGGGCACTTTTGTTCAGCAGCAGTGTCGGCAACTGAATATTCCCTGTATCATTCAGCCAGTCAATGTCGCCAGTGGCAATTTGGAACAGCAAGCGCGCAATTCACGTTATCAGGCCTATCTGCAACATTTGCAAGCGGATGAAATGTTGGTGTTAGCGCATCATCAGCAGGATCAGGCGGAAACCCTGATGTTGCGTTTATTGTCTGGTGCCGGCGTTGACGGTTTAGCAGCCATGAAACAGATCGATGTACGTGAAAATCTCACGATTTGGCGGCCATTGCTGGATATTTCCCGTGAGCAGATTTGCCAATGGGCATCAGACCTGAATGTTCAGAATATTGAAGATCCGACCAATGCTGATACCCATTATGACCGAGCCTGGGCACGCCAGACCCTGTGGCCAGTATTAAGCGAACGCTATCCTAAAATGCAAGCTGCCTTGGTGCGAACCAGTGAGTTAATGCAGGATGCTCAAGACATTTTACAAGAAGTGCTGCAACAGGATTTAGCATATTGTGGAACTGAAACGCAGCTCGATCTTGGTAAATTTTTACAGCTTTCAAAATCACGACAACGTCAATTACTCTCTGCCTGGATGAAAGGTAAACAACAGTATCGTCCATCCTTAGATATGGTGGAGCGTTTGCAACGCGAAGTGATTTATGCCAAGCAAGATGCTCAGGCGGCACTACATTGGCAAAGCTTTTACTATGTGCGCTATCAGCAGCAGATACATCGTCTGACTGCAGAGACTTATTTAGCCGAGCAGCAGCAGGTTCAAACTAGCCCGAAAACTATAAAATTTGCTTTAAAAGACAGCGTGCAGGTTTTGTCAGGAAAATTTATCATCGCTCCTGCACAGCTCGGTTTATCTCCTGCATTATTGCAGCAACCTTTGCATTTACAACAGAGGCAGGGTGGCGAAAAAATTCATTTATATGGCCGTGTCGGTACCTGGCCGCTGAAAAAAGCCATTCAGGAAGCGCAAATATTTCCCTGGGCTCGGCATACTATTCAAATATTAAGCACAGATAATGTTATGCTAGGCGTGTTTACCCCTAAAGGATTTTGGTTGGCCCAATCTGCATATTGTGAAGCAGGCGGATGGCTACCGATTTCAGTTTCTTCAACTTTAGAACTCAACGATGAGCATTGAACATGAGTGCAGCTTTAAATTGTAATATTTGTTTTATTGGTGGCGGTAATATGGCCCAAGCCTTAATTGGCGGTCTGATTTCACGTGGTTTGCCAGCAACACGTATTACAGTTTCTGATCCGGTCGAAAAAGTCCGTGCTTTATTGGCGGAAAAAGAAATCAATGTGACCGGGGATAATAGCGCTGCAATTCAGGATGCAGATATCGTTGTGTTGGCGGTAAAACCTCAAGTTTTGGCTCAAGTGCTGCAACCTTTAAAAGGTCTGGTTAATAATAAACTGATTATTTCCATTGTCGCCGGTGCGGAAATAGCTACATTGTCAGCATTGTTGGGGACAGAGCGTATTGTCCGGGTCATGCCGAACACGCCAGCATTGGTACAGACCGGAGCACATGGTTTATATGCTAATGCATCTGTAGAAACGAGTGATCGTGAGCTGGCAAGTCAGGTTTTGGCGTCGACCGGGCTGACCATTTGGGTCGAATCAGAAGCACAAATTGATGCAGTCACTGCAGTCTCGGGTTCGGGTCCAGCTTACTTTTTCTATATGATGGAAAGTATGATTCGTGCGGGTAAAAATTTAGGTCTGGATGAAAAAGTTGCAACTGCACTCACCTTGCAGACGGCTTTAGGGGCGGCGCAAATGGCGATTACCAGTTCGAATACGCCCGCTGAGTTACGTAAAAATGTGACTTCTCCAAATGGGACTACACAGGCCGCACTTGAAGTCTTTGATCGCGCCCAGATTTCTCAAAATATTCAGGCGGCACTTGCCGCTGCACAAAAACGCAGTCAAGAACTGGCACAAGAGCTCAGTGAAAGCAGCAAATCTTCAGTTTAATTTTTAGGAACGTTCAAGTATGGGTGCAAATTCTGCGCTAATTTTTGGCATTATCATTAACGTCGCGATTTTGCTCGTATTCTTCCGATTTTTAATGCAACTGGCAGCGGTCAGTCCTTACAATCCTGTGGTTCTTTCTACCGTGAAAGCCACTAAAATTGTAGATGTATTTGGTCGAATTTTCCCAACCTTGGCCAAAGGCCGAGTCAGTACTGCTGCTTTGGCATTATTGGTCGTGCTTTATCTGCTTAAAATTTTTGGCATGATGTATCTGTCAGGGGGGATGCCGAATGGGCCTGTCCATCTGATTATTCTGACTTTTGTCACCATGATGCAGGATTTGATCCGTTTCTGTCGTTATTTGATTTTCGCTACGATTATATTAAGTTGGGTGGTGATGTTTACTCAGTCTCGTTCGCCTTATATTGAAGTCGTGCAAGAGCTGGCTGAGCCTTTACTGGCGCCATTCCGCCGGATTATGCCAAATATGGGGATGATTGACCTTTCTCCAATCTTTGCCATTTTAACTTTAATTATTATCGAAATGATTATGAACCAAGTGGCGATCGTATTGCTTACTGGTCTTTAATCGGATCCAAATAAAAAGGACGCCTCAGCGTCCTTTTTATTTGCTCCTCCCTTTAGAAAAGGGAGGTTGGGAGGGATTTGTTAAACTTGCCAAACCTTGACAAGTTTTAATCGAAGTGCAAGAAGAAGATGGGATTTTAACCTCTCCCTAACCCTCTCCTGAGAGGAGAGGGAACTTGGATGCTCTTAACCAGTAGTGCTGCTGATTTCCTAAAAATAGAAAAATATGCGTTCAAAACTTGATAGTAGAAAAGATTTTAATATCGCTGCCTGTAGATGAGGATTATAAATTAAAATCCCCTCCATCCCCTTGCGGAATATATTCCTCACCTCCTATAAGGAAGATGGGGTTAAAGGCACATTAATGCGCCTCATCCCAGTTTTTACCTTTACCCACTTCTACCACCAATGGTACAGAAATCTGCAATACCGATTGCATCACTTCTGCCAGTTTAGGTGCGAGTTCATCGGCAATGTCTTCATCCACTTCAAATACCAGTTCATCGTGAACTTGCAACAGCATTTTGGCCTGATCTTTCGGCAACATCTTGTCGACTTCAATCATCGCCATTTTAATGATATCCGCAGCCGAACCTTGTAGCGGAGCATTAATCGCAGCACGCTCTGCCGCTTTACGCACCATCATATTACGGGCATCAATATCTGGGGTATATAAACGGCGACCGAGCAGGGTTTCAACAAAACCCTGTTCTAATGCGACCTGACGGGTACGTTGCATATAGTCATAAATGCCCGGATAACGATGGAAATACTGCTTGATATAATCCTGTGATTCCTGACGGGTAAAACCTAACTGTCGGATCAGACCAAACTCGGACATGCCGTAAAGTAGGCCGAAGTTGACGGCCTTGGCCTGACGGCGCTGGTCATTGGTCACTTCTTCCAACGGAATGCCTAGAACCTCCGCTGCGGTACGGCGGTGTACATCCTGACCATGAATAAAGGCATCCAGCAGGGCTTCATCCTGAGATAAGTGGGCCATGAGACGCAATTCAATTTGTGAGTAATCGGCTGCCAGCAAAACACGACCTTCCGGTGCCACAAACGCCTTGCGAATTTGACGGCCAATTTCGGCACGAATCGGAATATTCTGCAGGTTTGGATCAGTCGATGATAAACGGCCAGTTGCAGTCAATGCCTGGTGGTAACTGGTATGCACACGGTGGGTATCAGGATTAGCCTGTTTGCATAAACCATCGGTATAGGTACTTTTGAGCTTGGACAAACCACGATATTCCAGAATCAGCTGGGCAATCGGATGTTCAATTTTTTCCAGTACACTTTCACTGGTACTGTATTGTCCGGTGGTGGTTTTTTTACCGCCTTTTAGGCCCAGCTTTTCAAATAACACTTCACCGACCTGTTTCGGTGAGCTGACATTAAAGCTTTCCCCTGTAATTTCCATAATCTGGTTTTCCAGATCTTGCATGGTATTGGCAAACTCACCCCCAAGCTGATCCAGAAAAGCCAGATCCAGTTCGATGCCGTTTTCTTCCATTTGCGTCAGTACACGTGCGACCGGAACTTCAATATTATGCAGAATATTCACCAGTTCAGGATGTGCCTGTAATTTGCTGCTCAAGACTTCATAAAGACGATAGGTAACATGTGCATCTTCTGCAGCATAATGCGCTGCAGTTTCAAGTGGAATCTGGTTGAAGGTCTTCTGTTTGGCACCTTTACCGGCCACTTGTTCATAAGTCGTGGTCAGATGACTCAAATACAGACGGGCCACATCATCCATGCCATGACGGGTCGCGACAGAATTCAGGACATAGGAAGCCAGCATGGTATCGAAATACCAGCCTGCCAGATGAATGCCATGATTTTCCAGTACATGTGCATCATATTTCAGATGATGCCCAATTTTCTTTACAGACTCATCTTCCAGAATTGGTTTGATCTGCGCCAGAATTACTTCACGATTCAGCTGTTCCGGTGCGCCTTCATAATCATGTGCCAAGGGAACATAGTAGGCATCTTGCGCATCGAAGGCGACCGAGAAACCGACAATCTGTGCAATACGATAATCCAGACTGGTGGTTTCGGTATCAAAGGCAAAACGTTTTTCGGTACTTAAGCGTTCAAACAGTGTGTCCCAATCTTGTTGGTTTAATACCGTGTGATAGGTGGCTTGTCCTAACTGGTCATCACTGCTGGTCACAGACGCATGGTCTTCCAGAGGTTCTGGTGCTGTAACCGCTTTGGCGTTAATAGATTTTGCTGCTTGCTGGTAATTTGAATTATTCGGGTTGTTCGGGTGATCTAAGGACTGCAGCTGGTTACGGAATTCCAGCTCGGTGTACAAATGACGTAAGGTCTCGACATTCGGCTCACACAGTTTTAAATCGTCATAACCAAAGTTAAGATCCAGATCGATCACAATACTGGCCAGCTGATGGTCCAGTGCAATGCCATCGACATGTTCTTTAATATTTTGACCGACTTTGCCTTTGATCTTGTCGACATTTTCTAAAATGCCGCCGATCGAGCCATATTCAGTGAGCAGTTTTGCTGCCGTTTTGGCACCTACACCTGGCACGCCCATAATGCCATCTGATGCATCGCCCATCAGGGTGAGATAGTCAATAATCTGATTCGGCCAGACGCCAAACTTTTCAAACACACCGTCGACATCCAGCGGTTTTTCTTTAAAGCTGTCTTCCAGGGTGACTTTTTCGGTCACCAGTTGTGCCATATCTTTATCGCCCGTAGAGATCAGCACCTGATGTCCCATCGCCTCGGCACGTTTGGCCAGTGTCCCAATAATGTCATCGGCTTCGGCGCCCGGTAAGGTATGCAGCGGAATGCCCAAAGCGCGGATCAAGGCATGCAGATAAGGAATCTGTTCGGATAATTCCGTTGGCATGCTGGGACGGTCACCTTTATAAATCGGTGACAGCTCATGCCGGAAGGTCGGTTCTGGGGTATCAAAAATTACCGCCATATGGGTCGGTTGGGTCCGGCGCATCAGTTTTTGAATAGCAGAAATCGCACCACGAATTGCATTGGTATGTAAACCGGTTGACGTGGTTAATGGTGGCAGTGCGTGAAAGGCACGAAATAAAAAGTAAGAGCCATCGACCAAGACAAATGGTGGCATGTAATCAATTCCTTATTCAAAATACAGCGCTATTGTACGTGATTTTTACCGCGCTCGCTGAGACGAGTCTGAGTTTACAGCTTAGCGAATATCGGTCGAAGATGAAATAAGCAGCACAAGCTGTTGTATGATGGAACGATTCAGGAAAGAGAAATATAAGAATGGCTGCAGGACGGAATGAGTTGCGCATGATCTGGCTGATTACCTTGCTGATTGCCGGGATCAGTGCCTGGTATCTAGGTTATCAGATTGTGACTTATCTGTGTGGTTTGGGTTTTATCTTTAGCGTGATGCAATATGTCACTGCGGTAGAAGCACCGCTGAATCAATTGGCCGCACAGCAGCAAATGTCCCTAGAACGCAATTCTAAAGTTCCTTTATATATTTCTTCAATTACTGCCATTGTTGGCGGACTGGCTGAACTGGATTGGCTGATGGGCATCGGGATTACGACCTGGGTATTCTTTTTGCTCAGGTGGCTGCAACGTCTGGAAGGGCGCTTGATACAGCTGCAATCACAATCCCATTCTGCCAATCCCTTACAGCGATCACCGGATCGATCCGATTCTGTTCCATTCGTGAAAACTGAGTCTGCCCAAGAGGTAAACGACTCTCCTCATCTGGTAGATCAACTGCAGCGCTGGCTTTTCCAGGGGAATCCAGTCTTAAAAGTCGCGATTAGTATTTTGGTGATTGGGATTATTTTACTGCTGCGTTTTGCCACTGAGCACTGGCAACTCAGTCTGGCTGCAAAATTGGGCCTGGTTGCACTGGCAAGTGGGTGTATAGCAGGTCTGGGTTATCGCCTGGTGCAGAAAAATCGGAGTTTTGCTCTGGCACTGGAAGGACTGGGTTTAGGGAGTCTGTTCCTGACCTTATTTTTTGCCTATTACAATCTGGTGATTCCCACGTTACCGTTGGCGACTTTGCTATTCCTCATCATTCTGGCCATCACTCTATATTTAAGTCTGAAACAGGAAAGCATCGAACTGGCCTTGATGGCTTTGCTGATTGCTTATCTGGCGCCGTTTACCTTGCCGACCCGCGATGCTTCGGCTGTTGAGCTGATCAGCTATTATCTGCTGATCAATATCGGGGTAGCAGTGCTGAGCAGTTTCCGGCCATGGAAGATTCTCAATCAGATTGCTTTTTTAGTCACTGGGGTCGTTGGCGGGATATATAGCCTGATTCATGGTTATACATATGAGCGTTATGCCATGACTGCGCTGATTCTGGCACATAGTGCACTGTTTATCTGGCTAGGTTTCCGCTTTAGCCAGTTGCTGGCACGACAGGATCTCTCACGTTTTCAGTTAAAACCGGTATTGGACTTAGCGCTGATTTTTGCTGCCCCTATTACCGCTTATATTTTTCTGTATCTGATTCATTTTAATCAGCCCAATCAAAAACTCTGGCAAGCTGGGTTAAGCCTGTTCTTTGCACTGGTCTTTGCCGCTTGCTGGACACTGCTGCACCGTAAGCAAACTATCCAGCTCATTTCGCAGAGCTATCTGAGCCTGATGCTGATTTTTCTCGCCTTGGTGCCACCGATCTTATTGACAGAGCAATGGAGTGTGGTCGGCTGGGCCGTTGAAGGTGTTCTGATTTATTTGTGGGCCTTGGAAAAAAATGTCCGGGTAGCACACTATCTGAGCATGGGCTTATTGCTGATGGCCGGATTCAGCAGCCTGTATTATCTGGTCGAGATTAATCCAACACCGCGAATCATTTTCTGGATTTTGAGTCTGTGCTATGTGGCAGTCGTAGTCATCAGCCAGCTTAAAAAGCAGTACCAGCAGCAGATGGATAGTCTGAGTGTCAGCTTTTTAAGCAGTTTAAGTGTTGCGGCCAGCCTGATGTTATTTGCCTTGCTGGAAGATGAATTTCCGAGTCAGCATGCCTATGTGCTGAGTTTATTTATCATCATACTGGGATATGTACTGTTCAATGAAATGATCCTGCGCAAAAATCAGGAGTGGTCATGGTTACTGCCGAAGTGGAGTGGCATCTCGCCCTTGCTGGTCATTGCGGCGATTCTAACTCTGGATCGCAGTCAGAATGCGGTGATTGTCTGGAATAGTGATCTGGAACGTGGGGTTTCTGCACTTTCAACGATATTATTGGCCATTCTGTGGCTTAGACCGCTGGCTGGCTTGCAGCTTTCCAAGGAATGGATGAGTTTTGGTGTTTTTAGCAGTCTGGCTCTGGCAAGTTTATGTCTGATCCCGAACATGCCTTATCTGAGCATGGTGATTTTGCCTTTATTATTCTGCCTGTGGTGCTATCGGCAGGATCCGCAGTCAGGTTGGCAGCAGCTTTGGCAAACCAAGAGCTGTTTATTGCTGATGGGAAGCTGGCTGGTATGTTCACAGCTGTTTAGCCAGCAAGCCTTTCAGTATTACTGGCTGCCGATTCTGAATCCTTTTGACCTGATCAGTATTGCCATGTTTGCCAGTTTTATCTGGATGCTGTTACAGCAAATTAAGGTGGGACGTGACAAAGGCATGATGGCGGTTTTAATGGTACTAAGCCTGTTATGGCTATCCAGTTATATTATTTTAAGAGCTTTACATGTGTACCTGCAGACGCCGTTTAATGATCTGGCCTTATGGAGCAATGCGACGGTTCAGCTTAGTCTGACCATACTTTGGGTATTACTGGCCTGGATTACCATGTGGACGGCGACACTCAAAAAACTGAAACCGATGTGGATTTTAGGCGGCAGTATTCTGGTGATTGTAACCTTGAAGCTCGTACTATTTGACCTGTCACATATTGGCACCCTAACCCGGGTGATTTCCTTCTTGCTGGCGGGCGGGGTGATGCTGCTGATTGCTTATATTGCACCGATGCCGGAGAAAACTGATTGATTGAATCCTCTCCTTTAAGAAAGGAGAGGGAGCATTTTTCACTGATGCAGATTTTTGGTTTAGATGTTGCTCTCACCTAAAGTCAATTTATTTTAAATCAGGCTCTCTTTTCAATGCCTTGTCATTGGCGTATTGATCAATTTCTTCATTTTCCAAAGGGCGGGAAAGTGGATGATCGACAAAGCCCATCTTCGGCACCGGAATTTCAATCTGGTTATCGACAAAGCCGTTGCGAATCCGTTCCTGCATTTCATCACGAACTTTCAGGTAGTTTTCCTGTTGGCACCACACTGCAAACAGCAGTTCAATCGAAGATTCACGGAAAGCGGTAACGGTGACTGCAGGTTTCGGGTCGGCCAGAACCAGTGGATACTTGTTGGCAACATCCAACAGAACTTCGCGTACCTTGATAATATTTTCATGGAAATTGATCGCCAACGTAATCGGAATCCGCCGTATCGGAAATTTCGACAAGTTCTGCACCGGTGCCCGAATTAGCTGTTCATTCGGTAAACGCACATAGATATTATCTTGGGTCAAAAGTTTAACCGAGAGCAGATCAATCGAAATCACTTCGCCTTCAATGGTATGCCCACGAATCAAGGTAATCTGGATGGTATCACCGACTTCAAAAGAACCTTCACCAATCAGGAACAGACCACTGATCAGGTTGGATGCTGAGGTTTGCGAAGCAAAACCCAGTGCGACCGTTAAAATCCCTGCAGCGCCAAGGAAGACACTGAGTTTAAAACCGGCTTCTTTCAGACTAGCCATCACAAACAGCAGGAAGATAAAATAGAAAATTCCGCGGCGCCAGACCAGTTTCTGATGGGCATTAAAACGGACACCAATGGTGCGAATAAAGGTATTGGAAATAAAGCGTGCGATCAGGAAACCAATAAAGCACAACACCACCGCCACCAGAACTTCGGTCAAACGGTCGGTATTGATATTGGTAAATACTCCCTTCAGGCTGTTGGTGACTTCGGTCGGAATATTTGAACTTGGCATCAGACGCCCTTAGAAAAATGAATCAAACATATTAAATAACGCACCTGCCGGATCACGCGGTGGATGCAGATAGGCCACTTCACCAGCATTTGGTGGCGTGCGGTTTTCCACCCGGATCCGCGGCGGACGATCCGAACTTTCATGCAAAACGCGGATTTGTGAGGTCCATAAGCGGCCGGTACTTTCACTGTAAAAAAGCGGCAGGGCAGGCACTGGCACATTCATTCGGTCAAAGCGCAATTGCTGGTTGCTGATATTGTGAAATTCAATTGGTGTGACTGCACGAAAGGCTCGCGGATGTAACTGTTTCAGTTCGGTTCTGCCATCGACTGCGGTGGCATAGCAAATTTCCCCCGAACGGTGATTGGGTCCAAACCAGGTGTCTTTTGGCAAGATTACCGGCAAGTCAAAAATCGGTTCGCGCTGCCCCTCGACAAAACCGGCAATCCATAAGGGCGTGCTGATATAAAGCGTACCGCGCTGTCCGGCAGGAATATAAATAGGATCGACTGGTTTAATCACCACAGAACGGTCTGCAAGGCGTGGCATCAGTTGCAATTTGTTTTGCGTGGATTTGAACATATAGCGTTCAATTTTCACAGGTGGGGGAAAGGCAAAATTCGGATCATCAATCTGATGCCATTGCTGCTCATAATCGTATTGCACTGAAGGGCGGAAATATTCCAGTCGCCATTCCTGAATGCCCCGGGTCAGGCGAAACAGTAAGGAGCCAAACTGCCAGGCTTTAGACTGATTTATTTCAAAATTCTGTTCTCCCCACCAGCGCATTTTCGCTGTATTTGGGATTAATTCATCTTTATCTTGCGGCAATCTTGGCACCCTTTCTTGCTAAATCTTTGAAAACATACTTCACGCTGTCATATGCTTAGAGTACACTCAATTTAAATTTTTTCATCATTATTATAATCCGCGATGCAAGTACTTAAACAATTACAAATCCCATATAGCTTCGCCAAGCGCCATGGTGTGCTGTTGCGTTATGAGGGAGATCAGGCCTTTATTCTGCGTCGTGACAATACCTCGATGCTTGCATTGCAGGAAGCTCGCCGTCTGCTCGGTTATCCGGCTCATTTTCAACTCTGTAGCGAACAGGAATTTAACCAGTTACTCAGTTCCAGTTTTGCCGGCGATAGCGGCGAATCGCAGCAGGTGGCTGCCGGTCTGGAAGATCATCCTGATTTACTCAGTCTGGCTGATTCGGTTCCGGAAGCTGAAGACCTGATGGACCAGGAAGATGATGCGCCGATTGTCCGTCTGATCAATGCACTTTTATCCGAGGCAATTCGTGTCGGCGCTTCCGATATTCATATTGAATCTTTTGAGAAAAAACTATCGGTACGTTTACGGGTCGATGGCCAATTACGCGAAATTGTCCAGCCACGTCGTGAACTGGCACCGCTTCTGGTTTCACGTATTAAAGTGATGGCCAAATTGGATATTGCTGAAAAACGTATCCCACAAGATGGCCGTATTTCCTTGCGTCTGGCAGGGCGTGAAGTCGATGTGCGTGTATCAACCTTGCCATCTTCTTATGGTGAACGTGTGGTGATGCGTCTTCTGGACAAGCAGGCAGGCCGTTTGAACATGACCCATTTGGGCCTGATGAATAATGACTATGATCGACTCAAGACTCTAGTGCATCGCCCACATGGAATTATTTTGGTAACCGGCCCGACCGGTTCGGGTAAAACCACCACCTTATATGCGGCACTTTCTGACCTGAATGACGGTTCTAAAAACATCCTCACGGCTGAAGATCCGATTGAATATCAACTGGAAGGCATTGGACAAACGCAGGTCAATACCAAAGTCGATATGACTTTTGCCCGTGCGTTAAAAGCCATGTTGCGTCAGGACCCGGATGTGGTCATGGTTGGTGAGATTCGTGATCTGGAAACCGCAGAAATTGCAGTACAGGCATCCCTGACAGGACATCTGGTGTTATCCACCTTGCATACCAATACTGCCATTGGTGCGGTTACGCGCCTGAAAGATATGGGGATTGAGCCATTTTTGCTTTCCAGTTCTTTAATCGGGGTAATAGCCCAACGTCTGGTGCGTACCTTGTGTCCACATTGCGCGACCTGGCATGAAGCAGATGCTTTCGAAAAGAATCTATTTGGTAATATTGAGCATCCCCAAGATTTAAGATTACCGCAACCTCAAGGCTGTGAACGTTGTGGCAATACTGGCTTTAGTGGTCGTACCGCGATTTATGAAATTGTGCCAGTCGATGATCATATGCGCCGTTTGATTCATGGTAATGCGGCTGAATATGAAATCGAAAGTTATGCACGTCAGCAGTCAGGTTCTATTCGCGATGATGGTCTGCGTAAAGTACTGGCCGGAAAAACCACGATTGAAGAAGTATTGCGAGTAACCAACGAAGCAGTAGAATAATTTTTTAATCTGCTCGCTTTATCATAATGGTCGTCAGGACTTTTGGATATTTACCAGAGACTGACGATTTTTTTCATGAGTTGTGCACGAAAAGGTGCAGTCGGATTTCCCGGATTACGCAGAGTTTCATTTTCATAAAAGTTCTGCCAGGCTTGTGCCATTGCTAAACTCAGTCCTTCCTGTTTCATTGTTTCAACATCTGCCTGAGTAATATTGAGAAAACGGGCTTCAGCATCTTTGGGGCCAGCGCCCCAGCCAATAATCCCTTTACCAAATTCAGGCAGAATCATATTGTTGGGTGTTGCAGGAATGGGTAGGCGTTCAATTTCAGTATTGAGCAGAGATTTTATTTTCGGACGGATTTTTTCTGAGAGATAAAGATCTGCAAAAGAGGTTGTAGCAGTGAGGAGCAGGAGAGAATTCAGAAGAACTAGTTTTAACATCAATATAAATCGAATAAATGTAAATAAGAATCATTATATATAATTTCTTAAGTTTTTGCTGCAGTTTTCAAGTGGGGAAGAGAAGTAGCTTTTGACAAAAGATGAAGCGGGTAAATTTTGAAATTTATAATTGAAGTCTAGCTATCCTGAAACTTTTTTCAGGATAGCTGTTAAATAAAAAAATTAAGTAATTACGTTTAAGTTCACATCAATATTATTACGGGTCGCATTCGAGTATGGGCAGACGATATGCGCAGCATCGACCAGTTTTTGCGCTTCTTCCTGATCCATGCCTTCAAGATGGATGTTTAATGTCACTTCGATCCCGAACCCGGTAGGAATCGGACCAATCCCAACATCACCTTCAATATAGGCATCTTTACTGATATTGAGCTTGTCACGATTGGCAACAAATTTCATTGCACCCAAGAAACAGGCGGAATAACCTGCGGCAAAGAGCTGTTCAGGATTGGTTCCACCGCCTGGTCCCCCCATTTCTTTAGGTACGGCCAGTTGGACGTCCAGAATCTGATCGTCAGAAATGGCGCGGCCATCACGGCCCCCTGTGGCTTTGGCATGTGCGGTATAGACGGCTTTTTCTAATGACATGAGTTAAATCCCTGTTTATTTTTCGTAGAGCTTCTATGCTCGGTGATTTCACCTGAAGAATAAGCAGGGATTTTGTTATTTTATGCAAGCAAATGAAACGATTCAGGAAAGTTGAAGAAGTCTACGGTGTTGCATTAAAGGCATGGATTCACGCACTTTTTGCTGTTCATTTAAATCAAAGTCGACGGTGATGAGTTGAGCACCTTCTGCATGGATCATATTAAGAAGTTGTCCACGACTATTGGTGGCGGCTGCATGTCCCCAAGTCTGGCGTTTTTCTCCATGCCAGCCTTGTTGAGCCGCACCAAGCACCGAACATTGGCTATCTAGAGCACGTGTTTGCAGAAGAAGCTGCCAGTGCATTTCACCTGTGGTATAGGTAAAAGCAGAAGGTGCGGTCAAGAGGTTTGCACCTTTGGCTCGTAGATTTAACGCTAGTTCCGGAAAACGCAGGTCATAACAGACCATTAAACCAATATTACCAAAAGGGGTTTTGGCTACGACAACATCTGTGCCGGGCTCAAAGAACTTGGATTCCTGATAACCACCAACAGCATCACCGACTTGCACATCAAATAGGTGAATTTTGTCATAACGCGCTTCGGTCCGTTCCGGACTGATACACAGGCTAACGGTACGCACCCGGCCATCTTCAATGATCGAACCATCCGGACGATAAGGGCAGGGTAATGTACCGGCAACGATCCAAGTGTCATATTGATGGGCAAGTTTTTCCAGACGCTGCTGAATCACTTCAAATTGTGCAGCAGTTTCGCGCTGTTTTCCTGCGGCAAAACAGACAAAGTTTTCCGGGAAAACAATCAGTTCAGCACCATTGGCCTTACTTTGTTGAATTAAAGATTCAATCTCCACGAAATTGGCATCAATTTCATTTTGAGAATTCATTTGTACAACAGAAAGTAAAGTCATAGGGTCCTCTTATAAGATGGTTATACCTTTTGCTCGGAAATTTTATCTAAATTGTCTTGCTCTTTCTGTAGCTGTTTTACTAAAGGTTCAAACATGTTCTGATTGCTTTGATTCAGTTTCATCAAGGTTTTATGCGCATCCAGAACCGTATTCAGCATATTTTGATGCGTGACATGTTCTTCCATCAGCGCACGTGTGCAGACATTTGGATCACCACAATAATTCAGAATCACAAACACCTGGCTCAGTCCCATACTGTTGGCCAAAGTGGTAATGTCAGAATTGGTAGAAAGCATGACAGCCTGAATGTTATGTACTTGCTTGAGTTTGAGTCCTAGTTTCGCTAAAACACCGAGTACAGTACTGTCAATGAAACTGGTTTCGGTGAGATCAACGATAGCGCCAACTACGTTGTCTTGCTGTTCAATTTTGTTCAGTAATTTGTCTAGACTAATACAAGATTGGGCACGCACTTCGCCGATAAGCTTAAAAATATGCGTTCCGTTCAGACTTGCATATTCAACATGACCTGTTGACATATAAATGCCATTTGCAGAGAAGGATATTAAATTATCCCATAGGGTGTATTGATACTCAAGTGGCTGAAAGTAGTAATCAAATTAAGTGCTTATAAAGCCTGTAAATATACTGCTAATTTACGCGGATAAAGCTTAAAAAGGCGATATCGTCAGCCACATGTTCCGGAGCCTGAAAAGATTGATTCTGCAAATGGTGTAATAATTGCGAGAATTGTTCATTTAAACCACCATCAAAAGGTTCCAATGCCCCATCCGAACAGATAATAAAGCGTGCATTGCGACTTAATATCCATTCATTTTCCTCAACTTCAAGATCTTCGGTTAAACCCAAAGGGAAGCTGCTGGAAGATAGAATTTTAGGTTCTTGATTAGGTTCAAATATAATCGGTGGTGGGTAATGTCCAGCGCTGGACCATTTCAATACATGGGTTTCCAGATTAAGAATCCCGGCAATCATGGTGATGTGCTTTTCAATATTTTCCTGCATCAGCATACCGTTCAGCTTCTTGATCAGCTCGCGCGGCGTCTTGGAGCGACCATGGAAAGCTGCCATCCAGGACGTGAGCAAACTACTGGTGACGCCATGTCCGGATACATCGGCCAAATAGAAAATCACTTCTTTGTCGCTGATTTTCCAATAATCATACCAATCCCCTGAAAGATAGGCTGAAGGCTGAAAATAGGTTTCGACCTCGTAATTGGTCAGTTCAATCGGATTCGGTAACAATTTTTTTTGTAGTTCTGCAGCAGAAGGCAGGTCACGGCTATCCTGGTTACGCTTATATTGTGCATCAATTTTTTGTAATGCCAGATCTGGATTCTCGGGAAGCTTGTTCCAGATCCAGCCGGCTAAAGCACCTTGTTCCCAGGCCTGAGCCAAAGCAGTACCTTCATTTTCTAAGGCCAGTACAATCGTAGGCAGATTCCACTTATATTTCAGATAATCATGTACATCTGCAATCGCAATAATCGTAGAGTCATACAGTTCATGATCATCCAGATAGATCATCTGAACATGAGGAAGCGTATCAAGTACTTGATCTAAGTAAGGAATATCACGAGTCGGTTGAATGAAATACATAAAAAAGTGATTCAATCCCAGGATTGGCTATAAGATGTACTATAACAAGCAAAGTATTGCTAGCGAACAGATTTTCACTAGCAATCATACATGAAGCTTAAACTTAAAGATCTTCGTTTGAAGATTCAATGTTGCTATCACTAGAAGGTGCATCATCAGAATTGTCATCTTCAAAATCATCTTCTAGGAAAAGCGTATCTTGTTCTGTGCCTTTCTTTTCTGCAATTGCATAATTGGTACGTTGCAAATAAATATCGCGAATCTGCGCATAGCGATCACCCGTCAGCACCCCTTCAACGTCCAGTATTTCAGAACGGGTATCAATGGCACGCCAAAACTGATCAGTCCAGTAAAGTCCATCTTCATCTTCGAGAATGTATTTTTGTGGACGAGCTTGACTATCTACAGCAGTACCGATTACGCCACGGACAGAACTTGGACCTAAAAATGGCAACATGATATAAGGGCCAGAAGGCACGCCATAATAACCTAAGGTAATTCCAAATTTTTCCTCTTCATGACTCAAGCCCAGGCGACGCGCTGGATCAGCCAGTCCTAAAGTTGTTAAGGTGTTAATGGTAAAACGACCTAGAGATTTAGCAGCGCGGGCAGGACGACCTTGAATCAGCTGATTCACCACATTCCAAGGTTCACCCAGGTTACTGCGGAACTGGGTATAGCTGCCACGAACATCTTGAGGAACTTTTTCCACATATTGTACAGCTATGGGACGTACCACGGTGCGGTCAATCGCATCGTTAAACTGATAGATCTTTCTATTTAACGGCTGAAAAGGATCTTTAACTTCTTCAGCTTGTGCTGCACTGGCATCAACTTTCAGTTGCGTTTGTAATTGTTGCGCTTTGGTTGAGATCTTTGTTCTAAGTGGCGTTTTTGCAGGCTCGTTTTCCAGATTTTCCACATCGGTGGTCACCTCAGCGAAAACATGTGCGCTTGAGGCTAAAGAAAATAAGCATATAGATAAGTAAATAGAACGATGCATAAGGTAACCCGAGGCCTTTTCTGTGTAAGTAGCACTACTTATTAGTATGAAAATAATAAACGTTATATTCACGAATAGACATCATTTAAGCAAATTTGTATAAAAAATGAATGAAAACACACGAAAAGCTTAAAAAATATACATACAAAATGATTTTCTTGAAAAAGGTGTTGCAAGGGCTCTGAAATGCTGTAGAATGCACATCCATCGGTGGTGATGAAGATTAAAACTTCTGATAAAACAGTGACTTAGTTAAGTTTGATTAAGTTCGGTTTTAGAAAGAAAGTTTAAAAATAGTTTTCATTACTGGTTGACTTTCTAGAGATAGAGAGTAATATA
>NZ_VPEO01000026.1:0-21732 GCF_013417155.1 Acinetobacter sp. YH16052
GGCCAGGCCTCAGCATTTTATTATGGTGATCCCCTGGGCGAAATGCGCCTGGTAAGCAGAGTTTTTGAAATGTAAGGCCTTTGAATAAGACAAAAGGCTGCCTCATCGCTAACTTTGCAACAGTGCCGCACTTAGCAGCGCGTCCTTCGAACCAGTCATGATATGAGCCATCAATCTGGATTAGCTCACCGAAGCAATCCCGGTTATAACGTGTGAACCGTACCGGGTTTGTCGGAGACTTTTTATTGAAGTTAGGCCACCTGACCTAACGGGTTAATCTTATCATAGTACATTGCTTCAAAATCAAAAGGCGATACATAACCCAGTGCACCGTGTACACGCTTTTTGTTGAACCAATCTACCCAATTTAATGTCGCAAGTTGTACATCTGCTAAACCTTGCCAATCTGCTTTTAAATATTCAATCACCTCTGTTTTGTATAAGCCATTCACCGTTTCAGCCAAAGCAATATCATATGAATCACCAGTCGTACCGACTGATGCTCGTAAATTTGCTGCCTCTAAACGATGACATTGTTGTCAAAATGCAGGGTATTGGTGGCTCCCCTCAGGGGCATAATTTGCTGAAGCCTAAGTTACTACTAAAAAATTAAAAAATCTTAAAAAATAGGAGCTTATAGCTCCCATTTTTTGTTAGCTTTCTAAGTCCCTATGTTAATTTGAAGAATACTTCATCATAACGTCCGAATACAGCTATATTTTTTTGATTTCTACAATATCACTTGATTCAATTAGCGATTGGATATTACCAAATAAACTTTGAATATAATCAGACGCTATATGGATATCTAAATCCTCCCTGCTACGCCATTCTTCTAAGAAGAAATATCTACTCGAGTCATTTTCGCTAATATAAAGCTCATATTTCAAGCATCCTTCTTCTTGAAGCGTAGGCTCTATTACACTTTGTAAAAGCGCTTCTAACCTCTCTTTTTGATCTGATTTTGCCTTAAAGTTCGCAATTACTGAAATAGTCATTATTTCACCTTTAATTTGTTTTAGAAGTTTTCTAGTACAATTTTGCCTTTTGACTTACCTGATTCAAGCAACTTATGCGCCTTCTCCAAGTTTGCAGCGTTAATTTTTTCTAGATTTTGGTTGAGAGTACTTCTAATTTTTTGCTGGTCAACTAATTGGGCAACCTGTTGCAATAGATCACCTTGCTTTTCAATATCATCGGTTTCATACATTGAACGGGTGAACATCAACTCCCAATGGATAGAAATAGATTTAGTCTTAAACGGCATAATATCAAATGTTTGTGGATCATCGATCAATCCAAGCTTGCCTTGTGGTGCAATCAGAGAAACTATTTGCTTGATATATGTTTCTGTATGATTTGTAGAGAATACATACTTTGGTTTTTCAATGCCTAGTGTCTCGATTTGTGCATTTAAATCTTTGCTATGATCAATGACATGGTCGGCACCAAGTGATTCCACCCAAGATTTCGTTTCTTCACGTGAAGCTGTTGCTATAACGGTCAGATTTGTTTTTGCTTTTAGGAGTTGGATAGCGATTGATCCTACACCGCCTGCACCACCAATAATTAAAATACTGCCAACTTCTGTTTCTGAAATTTGAAACCGATCAAACAGCATTTCCCATGCCGTTATTGCAGTTAATGGCAATGCTGCTGCTTCTGCATTAGATACTGTAATGGGTTTAAGACTGATAATTCGTTCATCGACTGCTTGAAACTCAGCATTACTACCATCTCGGGTTAAATCGCCAGCATACCAAACAGAATCTCCTACTTTAAACGAGGTAACTTTTGAGCCAACTTCAATAATTTCCCCAACGGCATCCCAACCTAAAATACGATTATTTGCTTCAGACGAATTTTTTCTCACTTTGGTATCAACTGGATTCACAGAGATTGCCTGAACTTTTACCAGTACATCTCGCTCCTTAAGCGTAGGCTTCGCTTTTTCAATATCTACCAATGAATTTTTAAAATCATCATGGTTATTTATAACATACGATACGGCTTTCATAGATTTGTCCTTAACTTTAAAAATATAGTAAAAATGGGAGCGAGGTGCTCCCATTTTTTGTTATTCAATTATTAAAACTCTTGGCTCGTTGGGCGTAAAACAATTTCATTAATATCTACATCCGCAGGCTGTTCAATTGCATAAGCAATTGCTCGAGCGACTGAGTCAGCTGGTATAGCTTGTTTGTAGAAATCAGTAACAAACTCTGAACTTTCTTTATGAGAAGAACCGAATTTTAGTTCTGACTCAATTGCACCAGGCTCAATAGTAGTCGTTCTAATTGTTCCCCCAACTTCATGACGAAGGCCTTCAGAGATGGCTCTTACAGCAAACTTAGTACCGCTATAAACAGTACCTCCTGGACTAAATACTTTTAACCCTGCAACAGATGCGAGATTAATAAAGTGTCCAAAGTTTTGTTTTTGGAAAACAGGCAGTGTAGCTGCTATACCATAAAGAACACCTTTAATATTAATGTCGATCATACGATCCCATTCATCAACTTTTAGCTCACTTAATGGTGCAATAGACATTAATCCAGCATTGTTTACCAATACATCGATTTGACCAAATGCGCTTAATGCCTTTTCAATAAGTGCTTGTACTTCATGTGGTTTGGTTATATCCATACCAATAAATTCAGCTTGACCACCTTCAGCACGAATGTCGTGAACAGTAGCCTGTAATTTTTCAGTACGTCTAGCACCAAGTACAACCTTTGCACCTTTTTTAGCAAGTAAGCGAGCAGTAGCTTCACCTAAACCACTACTTGCACCTGTGATAACAATAACTTTATTTTCTATATTATTCATACAAGTAACCTTCAACTTATCTGTCAATCATATTTGATGGATTAAGTATTACAGCCTTGTTAGGTATAATAAATGAATAATATTATCTTTCAGAATTCCTATTTACGGAATAATTACCATAACACAGGATTGGACATGCAGAACAAATTGGAAATGATGCGTATCTTTTGTGTCGCAGCAGAGTCTCGAAATTTTAAAGAGGCAGCAACTCAGCTGGGTATTTCCCCGCAGGTAGTGACACGGGCAATAAAAGAGCTAGAAGAGCAGCGCGGAGAGATTCTGTTTTACAGGAGTACTCGACAAATTAAAATTACCGCTGATGGTGAGCGTCTGGCAAAGCAAGCACATTTTGCGGTGGGATCCATTGATGCTCTGCTTGTAAAAGACACCAAGGAAAAACGAGATGAAATGCGTGGGACCGTCCGTCTTACTGTGTCGTCTGTGTTAGGGCGTAAATTGGTAGTACCTGCACTAGCAGAATTTGCCACACGTTATCCAGATATTGTCGTGGATTGTGTGCTAACAGATTCACACTCGGATGTGATCGATGAGCGGATAGATATTGGGATCAGATTTGGATTTTTGCCGGACAATCGATATGTAGCAAGGGAATTGGCGAAAGTGAACTTTTATTCTGTGGGTACGCCAGAGTTAATTGATAAGGTTGGAATGCCCAAAAAAATTATTGACCTTGATAAATACCCTCTAACAGCACTATTCGATCATAAAACAGGGCGTTACTGGCCATGGACATTCACCGAAAGTCGAAGCTTCACGCCATCAAAGCCCCGTTTTATTACAGATGATCTAGAAGCTGAATTTCAAGCTATTCTCGCTGGGGTTGGATTCGGACACATGCCTGGATTTCTAGTTTTGCCGTGGCTTAGGAGTGGTAAGCTCATTCAGATACTTCATGAGGAAACCTCTCCCGTTTGGCGCCTGTATTTATATCGTCCACAGCGGGGCCCGACACCTTTGCGAATCCGAGCATTGTTTGATTACTTAGCGGAAGTGTTGGGCCATATAGAAACCTGAATCAGATGGAACTAACCTTTTTTCTAGAAAGTAGAAATCAGATAAGACCATCATGTATTTAGAGTAACTACAATTTTTCCTATTTGCTGATTTGATTCAAGATAGCGCTGAGCGTCATGCATGTCCTCAAAGTTAAAGCAACAGTCGATCACTGGACGAAGATATCCTGCACCTATACTGCTAAGAATAAATCGTCTGGCTTGCTCCCTTAGAACAGGGTCATGCACAACCTCAAGGAACAAAAAACCTCGCATGGTTAAGCTCTTGCGTAATGCAACTTTAAGCGGAAATGGTGTGATCTCCGGGCTAAGTGCACCATGCATAACCATAGTTCCTCCCACAGACATCGCTTTTGCAATCTGTTCAATATGTGGCCCTCCTACAGCATCGAAGGCGACATCAAGATATTCTCCACCCAAACGTGAAACAAGCGCCTCATACAAATCTGGTTCATCTTCACTGGCTATAACATTTTTAACACCGAGATCCAGTAAACGTTGCTTTTTCTCTACCGTCTGTGTACTTGCAATGACCTTAGCACCCGCTGCTTCAGCTATCTGTATCGCAGCTAGTCCTACGCTACTTGAAGCTGCTGTGATCAAGATCGTTTTTCCTTTCGAAAGTCCACCAGCATGGATTACACCACCCCAAGCCGTCAAATACTGCATCCAGATTGAAGAAGCTTCTTCCCAGCTTAAACTATCGGGTTTGTGAACTAAAAAAGTTTCTGGAATCAGAAGTTTGTCCGCATATGTCCCATATTTGGCTAGATTGTCAGTCGGAAGAATCGATACTGCATCTCCTGGAGAAAATTGGCGTACACCTTCACCTATTGCCAGAACTATGCCTGCTCCCTCATATCCCAGACGAGAAGGGAATACTGCTTTTTGAATATAAGTACCACGCCGAAACATTACATCAGCCCGGTTGAGTCCGATCGTTTTCATCTGGATTAGAACTTCTCCTGCTGCTGGTAAAGCAACAGGAAGTGTTTCTAATGTCAGAACATCTGTATCTCCAATACTATTGAAGCGCCAAGTCTTGGCCTGAAGTGCGTTAAATGACATCAATCACGACCTTAATATTGGCAGAGCGATCTTGAACAGCATCATGAGCCTCAATCGCTTGGTCTAGAGTAAAATGACGAGGATCAACAAGAGGACGCAGTTTACCTTCCTCAACAAGACGAGTCGCGATCTTAAGGATATCACCATGATGAGCACGGCGATTGCCTGTTAACATCGGCATTAGGACGAATACGCCAGACACTGTGGCACACCGTAGAGATGAACTCGCTAAATTATGATTACCAAATGCAGCACAGCTGGTAATGTGGCCATAGTGAGTTGTCATGGAAAGTGAAGCTTCGAGTACTGGACCACCCACAGTGTCGTAAACAATGTTAAAACCTTGACCCTCAGGGCTTGCAGCAATAATGTCATCGGAAGATGCTGTTGTGTAATCGAGAGGTGTTGCACCGAGTTCTGAAATCAGTGGTTGATCAGCTGTACGACCAGTCGCCCAAACATTTGCATCAAGTGATTTTGCAAGCTGAACAACCATATAACCAACGCCACCAGCACCACCCTGAACCAGTACAGTTTGCCCTGGTTGGACCTTCGCGTTATCCACTAAACCTTCCCAAGCGGTGAGGAACGTCAATGGTAGTACTGCTGCCTCGCGCATAGAGATATTCCGTGGCTTTAATGCAATCAGATCGGCATCTGCTACAACATATTCTGCTAAAGATCCTTGAAGACCACGAACGCCACCAATCAGACCGTAAACTTCATCTCCAACGTTGAAGTGGGTGACACCTTCACCAACAGCAGTTACAACCCCAGCCATATCTGTTCCCAACACGGCAGGAAGCTCTGGCATAGCATATGGTGCTTCACCAAGACGAATTTTATAATCAATAGGGTTTACACCACTAGCATGAATACGTACTAGAACTTGCCCAGCCTCTGGTTGAGGTATAGGCAGTTCTACACGTTTAAATTCATGATCACCAAAATTTTCTAGGATAAGAGCATTCATCATCTTATTCATAGTTGTTCCTTATTCTTAACTGGGGGATGATATGCACAGTACCAAAGTAAATTAATCCAATAAATGATATTTATAGGATTTGATAATTCCTAAATAATGAATAATAAATATCATCTGCTCACTAAAAATATTCTAGTACAGTCTGTAAAGGCAGTTTAATCTAAACTGTCGGTAGTATTTTCAAGGCTTGAAACGTTCAAAATATCTACAAAGTGGCTAAAATTTGAAACATAATTCTAAAAGGTCACAGCATTACAAAGAACATGAGCCAAAATAAAAAATGGGAGCTAAAAGCCCCATTTTTTTGTGACTTTCGCATAAGCTCTATGATGTTAATTTAAAAAAAACTAAAAACAGGGATAGAAAATTTTCGCTAAAGATCTTTTTGATTTTCGATTTATAAAAAATATTGCTTTTTTTATACTATGGGGTACTATAGTATAAATGCTAGCAAATAAGGAGGTCTGATGCCTAATCAGGTTGACGACAAAAAAAAGATTCTTCTACGCGTCAGAAAGATCAAAGGTCAGACGCAAGCGATTGAAAAAGCGTTAGAAGATAATGTGGAATGTGGTGCAATTCTGCAACAAATATGCTCTGTGCGTGGTGCTATTAATGGTTTAATGAATGAAATGTTGGAGGTTCATTTAAAGGACACTTTAGTATCAGGTGAAACCACAGAACAACAACGAAAAGAAGAACTGGCTGAAATCGCCAAGATTCTAAAATCATATTTAAAATAGATATGTATAAGGAGTTATTCCATGAAGTCACGTGCTGCTGTTGCGTTTGGTCCTGGTCAACCTCTTCAAATTGTTGAAGTTGATGTTGCACCACCGAAGAAAGGTGAAGTATTAATCAAGATCTCCCATACCGGTGTGTGTCATACAGATGCATTTACTTTGTCTGGCGATGATCCTGAAGGTGTTTTTCCGGCTATTCTCGGGCATGAAGGTGCTGGTGTTGTAGTTGAGGTTGGTGAAGGCGTGACTAGCGTCAAACCAGGTGATCATGTAATTCCACTTTACACTGCTGAATGTGGCGAGTGCGTATTCTGTAAATCTGGAAAATCGAACTTGTGTATTTCCGTTCGCGAAACTCAAGGTAGAGGCGTAATGCCAGATGGTACCACTCGTTTTTCCTACAATGGTCAACCGATTTACCACTATATGGGCTGCTCAACGTTCAGTGAATACACTGTAGTGGCAGAAGTATCATTGGCTAAAATCAATCCTGAAGCCAATCACGAACATGTCTGCTTACTGGGTTGTGGTGTAACAACAGGTATCGGTGCAGTACACAACACGGCTAAAGTACAAGAAGGTGATAGTGTTGCGGTCTTTGGTTTAGGTGGTATTGGTTTGGCAGTCGTACAAGCCGCACGTCAAGCTAAAGCAGGACGTATTATTGTGGTTGACATGAATCCAGATAAATTTGCGCTGGCAAAAGAGTTTGGTGCAACGGACTTCTTGAACCCTAAAGATTACGATAAACCAATCCAGCAAGTCATTGTCGAAATGACTGGCTGGGGTGTAGATCATTCATTTGAGTGTATTGGTAACGTGAATGTGATGCGTGCAGCCCTTGAAAGTGCACACCGTGGCTGGGGACAATCCGTAATTATTGGTGTAGCTGGCGCAGGTCAAGAAATCTCTACCCGTCCATTCCAACTGGTTACTGGTCGTAGATGGTTAGGTTCTGCCTTTGGTGGGGTAAAAGGTCGTACGCAACTTCCAGGAATGGTTGAAGATGCCATGAAAGGTAAAATTCAATTAGAACCATTTGTGACACACACCATGGGCTTGGATCAGATCAATGAAGCCTTTGATCTAATGCATGAAGGTAAGTCAATTCGTACTGTAATTCATTACGAATAATTCCGTCAGACCTTATACTTTTCCATGCATGTGAATCATGATTGACATGCATGGAATCCTCTAAAACGGCACATCATCTGTAAAACAGATCTATCTATGTATCCATCAGGTATAGGTTCAACAAACCTGCCTACATTTTAAATCTTTATCAGTATTCTCTGTGGAGAATGTCAGACTCTTTGTTTACTCGATTTCTCATGAAGTCTTGCTCAACATAGGTAATTGATTATGGAAATAATTGAGAAACATGCTTCTTTTGGTGGATCGCAAGAAGTGTATCGCCATCAGTCAATAGCATTAAACTGTTCAATGAAATTCTCAATATATCTGCCACCTCATGACAAAGATGAGAAGTTGCCAGTTTTTATTGGTTATCAGGACTGACTTGCAACGAACAGAACTTTATTACTAAAGCCGGAGCACAAAAGTATGCGGCTGAACATAAAGTCATTATTGTTGCACCAGATACCAGCCCACGTGGAGAGGATGTACCAGATCATGCAGATTATGATTTAGGCCAAGGCGCAGGATTCTATGTGAATGCAACACAAGCACCCTGGTCACAGCATTTCAAAATGTATGATTATATTGTGGAAGAGCTCAGAAATCTGATTGACCTGAATTTTCCGACCAACCAAGTCCAAAGCATTATGTGGCATAGCATGGGTGGTCATGGTGCATTAGTAATTGGTTTAAAAAACCCTGAGCTGTATAAAAGTATTTCTGCTTTTGCACCAATTGTTGCACCTAGCCAAGTACCTTGGGGGAAAAAGGCTTTTACACACTACCTAGGTGAAACCGAAACTTTATGGAAAAGCTATGATGCGATTGAATTAATCAAAAACGATGAAGTTCATTTACCTATTTTAGTCGATCAGGGAACAGCTGATGATTTTCTTGAAGAACAGTTAAGACCTAAGCTTCTTAGTGATATTTGTTTGGAACAAGAATATCCTCTTACACTTAACCTAAGAGAAGGGTATGACCATAGCTATTACTTCATTGCGAGCTTTATAGAGAAACATATAGAGTTTCACAGCAAATTCCTAGCTAAATAACTTTCATAGATATGAAGATGTGCATGTTGTTCTTGAATGCTTCTTGAGCAATATAACTTCCAGATGAAGAGGTCAGCTTATAAATCTAAGGTAGAGTCAATTGATCCTTATATAACTAAGATTGAATTTAATCATCTCATATCTTGATTTTTTGATTCAAATGTTAATGATATTAACTTGAATAAATTCATAGCATTATGTCGAAATAAAAACCTAAATTTTGGCTCAGCTATGGGATGTTTTTTAACTTTTATACAACAAAACTTTCTGACATGCATACATTAGCAATGACAGAATCAGTTTGAATTCTAATCAATTGTGGAGTTTTAGTCATGCTTAAAACAGCTTTATATGTCCGTCTTGAAGCTAAACCGGGTAAAGAAGACGAAGTGGAAGCTTTCCTTAAAGCCGGTTTACCTATTGTAATGGAAGAACCTGCGACAGTTGCGTGGTTTGGCTTACGTCTTGGACCTACAACATTTGGTATTTTTGATGCATTTCCTGATGAGGCGGGTCGCCAAGCACATTTATCTGGCAAGGTTGCAGCTGCGTTGATGGCTCAGGCCGAAGAGCTATTTTCAGAGCCACCGTCTATTGAAAAAGTAGATGTTTTGGCGAGTAAACTACCAGCTTAAACCGACGCTTAAATGTATAAATGTGCTGCCTGAAATTTTGAATGAAAGGCAGCACTTCAACCCTGTGAGGTTTGTCAGAGGCTTTTTATTCAAGTTGGGCTACTTTATTTAATGGCTTAATCTCATCATTTACATGGGTCAATATCCAAAACAGGGTAAATAAACGAATGCAGCTATGTACATGCTTTATATTGAACCAATCTATCTAATTTACTGAACCGTACCGGGTTTGTTGGAGACCAACTTTCCTGAGATGAGAAGCATTGCTTCGCACGACGTAGCGAAGCGTAGTGTTCCGATGAAAAAAGTAAAATATACCCCTGAAATCAGAGATAGAGCGGTTCAATTATTGATTGACTACCAAGACGGTATCTCAGGTGAGTGACTTTACGTATATTCAAACAAATTCAGGCTGGGTCTATACCGCCTTTATTATTGATGTGTTTTCACGAGCAATTGTTGGATGGAAAGTATCAACACGTATGAATACAGATATGGTGCTTGATGCATTAGAACAAGCTTTGCATGATCGAGGTATGCCAAAGAATGTAATTCATCATTCCGATAGAGGTGTGCAATATCTTTCCATTCGCTATACCAATCGTCTAGAAGCAGCAAATTTACGAGCGTCAGTCGGTACAACTGGTGATTCATACGATAATGCTTTGGCTGAAACAGTGAATGGCTTATACAAAACAGAGGTGATTGAATATTTAAAAGCAGATTGGCAAAGTTTAGCAGATGTACAACTTGCGACATTAAATTGGGTAGATTGGTTTAATAAAAAGCATGTACACAGTGCACTGGGTTATGTATCGCCTTTTGAGTTTGAAGCAATGTACTATGATAAGATTAACCCGTTAAGTCAGGTGGCCTAACTTAAATAAAAAAATCTCCGATAAATCCGGTAAGGTTCAAAATGCGATTTATGGCTTTTTTATGTAAAAAAAAGTAATATTTGTTTTATTGTTAAATTATAACAATTAGTATAAATACACCTATGATTTACAGATGAAAAAGGTAGTTAAATGAAATATTTTTTAAGTTTAACTTTGTTAGTTTTAGCAATGACTGGGTGTACTTCGAGTCCAAAGACTGAAACTTTACAAGATAAGGCTACAAGCAATACTTCAGCTGATACGCAGGTCCTTAAATTTTCTGGTCCGAATGGTTTATTAATTTTTCTGAAATCATCGGATAACTTTGAAACTGCTTTAATGACTGATAACTCAGGCATGGTATATCGTTTAAAGCAAACAGTTGCTGGTAGTGGTATTCGTTTAGCTAATAATAATGGAGTTTCAATTCACTTTAAACGTGGTGAAGGGGTTGTTGAATTTGTAAAAGACCAGCCAATCAGCATTACTGAAGTAAAATAATAAGGTTTAAACTTTAAGAGAACCCCACACCATAATCTGCATACCGAAAGTTGGACACTATTCCTTGAAATGTGGTCAAACATGATCAAGGACTAATTCGCACTCTGTTAATGGGTGAATTCAAACATGAGGTGCGACAGTTTCAAAAGCCTTATGATAATCTGTGTGATTCATAGACATCACTTCAATATAATGGGTGTCTATGAACAGAGAAATTCAACAAAGACTCGTATGGGTTAAATTATTTGAAGAGACCAATAATGCTGGCCTGGTTTGTCGGAGATGTGGCATTTCTAGACCAACTTTACGCAAGTGGTGGAAACGATATTCTGAACAAGGTATTGATGGATTAAGTAGTCATAGTAAATGTCCCTTAAAATCGCCAAATACTAAAATCAATGCTGAGCTAGAAGCTTTAATATTGGAAATGCGCTCGGCTAGAAATCTGGGTGTTCGACGTTTGCAAACAGAATTAATGAGCTGCACGGAGTCTCGTTGTCCTTGGCGACTATCCATAAAGTACTATCCACCCATTAAGTCAAACCGATTAAAAAATTCCGTCGTAAAATAGATTACATTTGTCATGAACGTTCATTACCAGGCGATAGAATTCAAATGGATACCTGTAAACTGGGTCCTGGACTATATCAGTACACATCTATCGATGACTGCACACGATATCGCGTTTTAAGGATATATAAACGCCGAACAGCTGCGAATACTCGACTTTTTAACTGTGTAATTGAATAAATACCTTTTCCCATACAGCGAATACAGACCGATCGTGAACGAGAATTCTTTGTTGAAAAAATACAGAAAAAATGATGCAGTATGGGATCAAATTTAGGTCGAATAAACCGGGTTCACCTCATCTGAATGGCAAGGTAGCGCTCACAAAAGACTGATAAATCTGAGTTCTACGCTACTGTAGATATCGATTCAGAGGAAATTCAGAGCAAACTGGCAGAATGGCAGCATTACTGTAACTGGATGAGACCACATTCAGCTTTGCAAGGTAAAACACCGATGGAAAGGTACTTTGAATTATGTGAAGAAACTCCTTTCTTAGATGAAGTCCAGAAGCAATACGCCCCCTCAAATGAACGGATTCAACATGCCAGTTACAAGATGTATTTAGAGATTGCTAAATTGAAACGATCTCTATGAATTACGTATCTATATCATTTTTACTAATATAAAAACATATACGTAAAAATCACGCCCCGTTTAACTGGCAATAGTTTTTGAACCCTGGTATAAAAGCTTAAAAAAATCTAGCAAGTCTTTATTTAATGTTAATACTCATCCAGTATTGAGGTTTTTTATCTTTTCTTGCCTGTGATCTAGGTTGTAATACTCTAATTTCATACTCACCTGAAGCAGGTAAAATATAAATACCCTTATCATCAAGCTCTGGAGAATATTCTCCAAGATTGATGGAGTCTTTTAATTGATTACCCCATAAGTAAGCTTCAACATTTCCTCCAGTCAACTTCACTTTTAACTTTTGCCCTTTTTTAGCATAAAATTTGTAGGAATCATACTTGTATCCATCTATCCTTCCGTAATAATTTGCAGAGTAAGCTTTTTTAGCAAACTTAACTACAATAGTCTTTCGTATATCATTGTTATCATTTGCAAGTACGACAGGGCTAACTATAGTTAAAGTTAGGGCTATCAAAGCGCCAGCTAGTAATTTCGTATTCGCTATTTCCATAAGGTTACCCTAATTCTTGTATCGCTCCTGACATAATAATATAACTAATAAGTAACCATGAATCATAGAGCAGAAATGTGAATAGTCATAACATGGGGTTACACTTCAAATGCCAATTTAAGACTTGCAAAATTAATGGTTAATTAATTGGTTACTAAGGACTAGCCAATCTAAATATAAATTTTATTTAACAATTACTTATAGAAATATGTGATGCGTATGATACGCATCATATGAATATCGCTTAAATTTGCTATAATTCAATTGAGCAGTGCCATTTGTGGTTAGGTTAAAAATTCATGAGTCTTACTGAAATTAAGGTACGTCAAGCTAAATCAAAGGAAAAAATCTATTTTCTGGCAGATGATGACGGCTTAAGTTTGAAGGTAGAACCAAACGGACGTAAATCTTGGAGTTACCGCTATTCACTTGCAGGGACAAATAAACGTCCTCGCATGAAGTTGGGTGAATATCCTGTAATGTCCTTGAAAGAGGCCAGATCAGTCCGGGATGAATATAAATTTAATAATTATGAAAATAAACCACTGCATAAAAAATACATCAAAACTTTTCAGGATATTTGTGAAGAGTGGTTAGAATTTAAAATTAAAAATTCCTTTGAAGATGAACCACGATGCGGTGTAATTCAGCTCGCAAAAAAATGTTTAGATCAGGATGTTTATCCAAATATTGGACTAATGCCATTTATTGAAATTAAAAGATATGATCTAGTTAAGATTATTAAAAAGATAGAATCTAGAAATGTAAAAGAACCTGTAAAGAAAGCCTATAGTTATTTAAATCAGATTTATGATTATGCGGTAGCGATGGGGTATTGTGAATATAATATTGCACATGGACTTCATAAAATATTAGTCAACAATAAGATTAAGAAAAACTATCCTCATTTGAATTCAGATGAACTATCTAATTTCTTAGCTAAATTAAATCAGATTAATACAGATCCTATTATTAAAAAAGCCCTGTTATTTAAATTATATACAGGCGTCCGTGGTGGAGAATTATTGCTTTGTGAACCATATCACTTCGATCTAGATAAAAAAATATGGAAAATACCAGCCTTACATATTAAACAATATAGAAGAAAGGTTATTTTAGGTCATGATATCCCTGATTTTTTTGTTCCACTATCTGATCAAGCACTTGAAGTTGTGAAATCAGCACTCGTTTGGTCTCATGGCGAGAAATATGTGTTTTCTAGCCCCCGAAATAATAATAAACCTATTCATTTTAATACCCTGAACTTGATTATCAGAAAAATGGGATATACTAAAAATGAATTAACTTCTCATGGGTTACGATCGACATTTAGTACCATATTAAATGAATCCGGTTTATTTCAATCAAATTGGATTGAAGCACAGCTATCTCATACTGATAAAAATAAAACCCGTGCAAGTTATAATCATGCAGAATATTTTAATCAGCGTATGGAAATGATGCAATGGTGGGGCGATTTTATTGATAGTTGTACTGTAAATTAATGGTTATGAAATCCAAGTTTTAATTAGAATAGGCTTTGTTGCACAAACCTATTCACCGCCATAAATCATTATCTAAAATTGCATCTCGTGGTAAAAGCTCAATGGGCCGGTTCTATGGCTATAAATTACATGTTGTGATGAATCAACTTATAGAAATAGTCTGTTCACAATGATGATTTCTCTTAACTCGTAAAATTTATGACGGTGTTGAACGTGTTCAATTGAATCTTAAGCAAGGTAAATGGACAGAAGAGAACTTCATTAAGCCGTATCAAAATATTCTTGAAGAATAGGCATTTCATTTCACATTAGAGCGAGAATCTCATGAGAAAGTTGCCTGATTGAATGTAGTGAATAGATTCATTGCATAATTGTTGACTAAAATTTTCTATATCAGCCTGATTAAGATTAATCGGGCTGATTCTGTTAGGTCGAATATAATAGCGACCTGCTTCAATCATTTTTATTTGAACTTTATTTTATGTCACAGCTTGCTTCCCATTTTAAGCACAATCAGTTTTGTATTTTGTTGGAATATTTAAGTTCTGCTAAAGGCATTGCTGTACCAATGTCTTTAGCAGAATTTCCATGTGCGATCACTTTGGCAGATCGAGTGCATGCCGATAGTGATTTGGCACCACTTGAATGTGCGAAGACATTTCCTTCATCAATGGAAAAAATCATCCATTATTCAGGGAAAGGTCGGGATATTACTGATTTTGAGACCTTCTTAAAATCAACTCAAGCTTCGGGACAGAAAAATTTACTGCTTCTCACAGGTGATAAGTTAAAAGGGCATACAAATGGTCAAGATGGAACGAATCGCACACGATATTTAGAGTCTGTAAATGCGGTCATGGCCGCAAAGTGTTATGGTGGATTTCACATTGGTGTAGCTTTTAATCCCTTTAACTATGCTGAAGCTGAACGTGATGCACAATATTTAAAACTTCACAAAAAGATTAAAGCAGGAGCAGACTTTATCGTTACCCAGTTGGGTTACGATATGGAGGCTTTAAAACAAGCCAAGGCTTTTTTAAATCGTCATCGATACCCACAAAATATACTTGCTTGTGTTATGCCACTTAGTTTGTCACGTGCCAATTTTATGGTGAAACATAAGGTCGCAGGAATTGTGATTACACCACACATGTTACGAGTGTTGGCTCAGGAAGAACAGGATGGACGAACTGAGAATGCTTATAAACGTTGTGCTATACAAATATTGATGTGTAAATATTTGAGTTTTGCAGGTGTGCATCTTTCAGCATGCCATAAGCCTGAAGAGCAAAAGCTTTTAGAAAAATATATTGAACAATATCGACATTATGGTTTACAGGAACTCGAAGCACTCTGGAATGCACTGTGGCAAGTGAAGACTAAAAATGAACTCGTGCCAGAATTAGCTTATTATTCCCGCCAACTATCCTCTAGCCAGCTTATTAAATATCAGCAATTGCATTTCATGCACAAGGCTCTATTTGAGTCCAAAATTGCCAAAGGTATGGGGCATTTTATTTTTAAAGCCTCATTCTGGGAAAATGCGCCTGCAGCAAAAGCATTGTTAAAAACTGAATTTATCTCTAAGCAAGGGATCGTAGGTTGTGAAAGTTGTGGTCAATGTAGGTTAGGAGATACTTTATATATTTGCCCTGAAACTTGTCCCAAAGGATTGGCGAATGGTCCTTGTGGTGGTACGACATTGGATCGCTGTGAGTTTGGAGATCGTGAATGCATTCATTCTGTGAAAGCCCGACTTGCCAAAGCCGTGGGACAGACTGACGTTCTAAAAGAAAAACTGATTCCAACTGTACCCATTGAAGTCCGTGGAACCAGTTCCTGGAAAAATTGGTATCTGGCGACTGAAGCTTAGCTTTCATCATCCATGGCATTCGAATAAAATTTCACGCCCAATTTGATGCGATCACGACCTTGGCTCATACGCCAACGGTTGGTATCACGTAAGGAGTATACACAGCCACAATATTCTTGTTGGTAGAATTCTTCCTTCTTGCTGATTTCAAGCATACGAACAGCACCACCATTTTTACGCCAGTTGTAGTCCCAATAGGTGATACCTTCATAATGTGAAGCAGAACGATGCCCACAATCATTGATCTGCTTCATATCTTTCCAACGAGAGATACCCAATGAGCTACTAATTAGGCTGAAGCCATTTTCAGCTGCATAAAGGGCAGTGCGTTCAAAGCGCATATCAAAACACATGGTACAGCGAATACCTTTCTCTGGCTCATTTTCCATGCCTTTGGCACGTGCAAACCAATTGTCTGTATCGTAATCACAGTCAATAAAAGGAATATTATGTTTTTCTGCAAAGCGAATATTTTCTTCCTTACGGATTTCATATTCCTTGACAGGGTGAATATTGGGATTATAAAAAAAGATCGAAAAGTCGATGCCTGATTCAATTAGGGTTTCCATCACTTCACCCGAGCATGGTGCACAGCAGGAGTGAAGCAGAAGCTTGTCGTGACCTGCTGGGAGAGTCAATTTCTGACGTTCAAGTTTGTTTGACATAGTTATATGGGTTTAAATCTAAACCCTATATTTTAACGATTTAATTAGATAGTAAGGATTTGATATACTGATATTTTCTAAGGTTAAGATGAAAGAAATTCACTAATTGAAATTTAATAAGAACTAAAGTATATAAGAGAATAACTACAATAATGCTTTGGAAGCAGAACATTGCAAGTTAATCAAGAGTCATTGAATGAAGCTTTAAAATTAAGTGAAGAAATTATTAGTAATATTGAGTTAAGTACCTCTTCTTTATCTAATTGCGCATTAAAGGCGAGTAGATTGGCAAGATTGCTAAATGAATTCGATTACCAAAGAATTTTTATCTTTGAAAGTAGTGGTTATCCTTCAAGCCCAAATGGTTTAACACCCGATATATGGGACTTATGTAAAAAAGCTGGAGAAGGAAAAACCGTAGAGAAAGCTAAGTTAGGGTCAATCGGAGCGATGGAGATTGAATTGGAAGCAATGAAGGACAGTCTAAAAATTGCACATGATCCTAATGTTTCAATAAGTTCAGCTAATCCGAATCAATTTGTTTCATCAGGTGGCACTAGTAATTTTTTAGAAAGAAAGAGTTTAAGAGATGGTATTAGCACGAACTCTCAATTTCTAACTAAACGACAAGCTTTTGTATGCGAATACGTGTCTAATAAATATTATGAGCTAAAATATTCAAAAATTACGTCAGATATTTTTTCTAGAACAAGAAAGTTTGTAGACGGAAAAATTGGAGATTTAGTACCATTATCAGCACAAAAATTTGCATCTGTTTATGAGAATTTAACGTCCGAAAATTCAGAGGATTGGTCAAATGCTGTTCATAGTTGTAGGCGAATATTACAAGATACTGCTGATGTGATTTATCCTGCTAGAGAGGATAAGACTATTAATTTAGACAATGGTGAAACTAAAATTATTAAATTAGGTGTGGATAATTATATAAATCGAATTATTGCATATGTTGATGAGCAGTCAGACTCTAAAAGATTTGAGGAAATCGTTGGTTCACAGATGAAATATTTGGGCGAGCGGTTAGATGCTATTTTCAAAGCTGCTCAGAAAGGTTCTCATGATATTATTACTTCTAGGCAAGAAGCTGATCTTTATGTTATTTACACATACTTGATAGTTGGAGATTTATTATCTTTGGTAGAGTTGCAAAAAACATTATCAATTTCAGATAAAGATTTTAGATAGCCGCTTAACTTACTGAATAACTAAAAATCCTCAGAATCTTTAATTTATTAAGATGAGTATTTCTCATCTTGAGCTGAATTTATATCGTTTTACTCACTTTCTTATTCACGTTTAAATACAGCCATTCAGAAATTTAGCTTTTTATAAAATTTTTAGGTGGCAATCTCCATGAGTACAGCATTTGAGTGTTCAATTAAACGTATCCGTTTTGATGAAAACTACACGCCAGCAGAAAGCACACGTTTAACCACAAATTTTGCCAATTTGGCACGTGGGGAAAGCCGTGAAGAAAACTTGCGTCGTACCCTTGCGATGATCAACAACCGTTTTAATAGCTTGGCAACCGTTGATAACCCGAAAGGTGATCGCTATTCACTTGAGATTGACATTATTTCTGCGGAAATTGATATTGAAGGTAATGGTCAAACTTTCCCATTTATTGAAACACTTAAAAGTGTTGTGATTGACCATCAAACAGGTGAGCATATTGAAGGCATGATCGGCAATAGCTTCTCATCTTATGTGCGTGATTACGACTTCAGTGTGGTATTGCCACAATTGGGTTGTGGTGTAGGTGAAAAACCTGAAGATTTTGGCAATCTACATGGCAAGCTTTATCAACATTTAGTCAATTCAGATGTATTTAAAGCAGAATTTAAAAAACAACCTGTCATTTGCTTAAGCGTTTCAACCTCTAAAACGTATTTCCGTACAGCCAACGTACATCCTATTTTGGGTGTGGAATACAAAAATGATGAATATTCACGTACCGATGAATATTTTGCCAAAATGGGTTTACGTGTACGCTACTTTAAACCAGAAGGTGGTAATGCACCATTAGCATTCTATTTCGCTGGCGATTTAGTCCGTGATTATACTGATTTTGAATTGATCAGTGCTATTGCGACCATGGAAAGTTTCCAACGGATCTATCGTCCTGAAATTTACAACACCAACTCTCCTGCAGGTGTGGTGTATCAACCAAGTCTAAGCTATGGCGATTATTCACTTACACGTGTGGTCTATGACCGTGTGGAACGTGGTGAGCTTGCAGTTAAACAAGGTAAATGGACGGAAGAAAACTTCATTAAGCCTTATCAAGACATTTTAAATGAATGGGCTGCAAATTTCGAAATCGAAACAGCTGCTTAATCCATTAAATTGATAAACAGATTTACGAATTTAGACAAAGAAGATTAGACATGGCGCTTACACAACCGAAACTTTTACTCCCAACTTCAACTGCGGGTAGCTTGCCAAAACCGTCTTGGTTAGCTGAACCTGAAAAATTATGGTCTGCATGGAAGCTTGAAGGCGAAGAATTATTAGAAGCTAAACGTGATGCTTTGAAATTATCATTACATGAGCAAGTCACTGCGGGTATCGATATCGTGAGTGATGGCGAGCAAACCCGTCAGCATTTCGTGACCACCTTTATTGAGCATCTTGAAGGTGTGGATTTCGAAAAGCGTGAAACGATGCGTATTCGTAATCGTTATGATGCGAGTGTACCTTCTGTTGTGGGTGATGTTTCTCGTAAAAAAGCCGTGTTTGTAGACGATGCGAAATTCTTGCGCAGCCAAACCAATCAACAAATTAAATGGGCGCTTCCTGGTCCGATGACCATGATTGATACACTTTACGATGGTCACTACAAGAGCCGTGAAAAATTGGCTTGGGAATTTGCCAAAATTCTGAATCAAGAAGCGTTAGAGCTTGAAGCAGTAGGTGTCGACATTATTCAGTTTGATGAGCCTGCATTTAATGTGTTCTTTGATGAAGTAAATGATTGGGGTATTCCGACCTTAGAGCGTGCGCTTGAAGGACTCAAATGTGAAACCGCTGTGCATATTTGCTATGGCTACGGTATCAAGGCAAATACGGATTGGAAACAAACTTTAGGTAATGAATGGCGTCAATACGAAGAGTCATTCCCGAAACTACAACAATCTAAGCTCGATATTATTTCACTTGAATGCCAAAACTCACGTGTACCAATGGATTTAATCGAATTGATCCGTGGTAAGAAAGTGATGGTGGGTGCAATTGATGTGGCAACCACTCAAGTGGAAACTGCAGAGGAAGTAGCAAATACGCTACGCAAAGCATTGCAATTTGTTGATGCAGATAAACTGTATCCTTCAACTAACTGTGGTATGACACCGCTATCTCGCCAAGTGGCAAGTGGCAAACTTGAAGCTTTAAGCGCAGGTGCTGCCATTGTTCGTAAAGAGCTAGAAGCTTAATCAAACGTAGTCTCGTGCGAAGCAGAACAAATCATCGCAAGGTCATTTGTCCAGCTTTATGCACGAGCACGTGATATGTACATTTGAGATGAAAGAGATGATTGAAGCAACAGACTTTAGAAATGCAATGTCTTTACTCACCACAGCAGTGAATGTTATTACGACTTCGGGTGAAACAGGTATGCATGGATTTACTGCATCTGCCGTATGTAGCGTGACGGATACACCGCCAATGTTATTAGTCTGTATGAATCAATCCTCCCGTTCACATGCCCATTTTGTTGAAAATAAAGTCTTGGCTGTAAACGTACTAAGTACTCAGCATGAACAGCTTTCAAATGCTTTTGCTTCAAGTAAATTCAGCTCAGAAGATCGTTTCAAACTCGGTGATTGGAGTACTATGGAAACTGGTTCACCTATTTTGAAAGATGCCTTGGTCAGTTTTGACTGTGAGATTCAAGATATTCAGCAAGTCGGTACACACAGTGTTTTCATGTGTCGTGTTCTTAAAGTTCAACAAAGCGATCAAGAAGAAAGTCTGGTGTATTTTAACCGTGCTTATCATCAAGTGGGTCAGTTGGAACACGCTTAACTCAATGCCTTAATTCTTTTATCTTTTTAAAGTTAGTTTATTGTGGAACTTATAACCTTTTTAGTCATCGGCGCTTTTGCTGGTTTTGCAGCAGGGCTGTTTGGTGTCGGCGGTGGTACGATTATTGTACCACTGCTTTTTATTGTCTTTACCCAAATGGGCTATGACCCCGATGTGGTTATGCACCTCGCATTAGGCACATCTTTGGCAACCATTGTTGTAACCTCGATTAGCTCATTGATGGCGCATCATAAAACTGGTGCTGTGATTTGGCCTGTTTTTAAAAATCTAGCGCCACCTATGGCGATTGGTTGTTTTTTTGGGGCAGGTTTTGCTGGTTTGATATCAGGATTACATCTACAAATCATTGTTGGCTTATTTCTGATTTGGGTCGCATATACGATGTTTACAGGTGCCAAAAAAGCAATTGACCCAACGAAAACGTTACCCTCATCAGGTCAACAAGTTGCTGCAGGTAGTGTGATTGGGGTTGCATCAGCAATCTTTGGTATTGGTGGTGGAAGTCTGACGGTTCCATATCTGAATCGCTATGGTGTGGTCATGCAGAAGGCTGAACCGTACCGGGTTTGTCGGAGCGTCAATATTCTGAGATGAGAAGCATTGCTTCGCAAGACGTAGTGAAGCGTAGTGTCCCGATGACAAAATTAAAATATACCCCTGAAATCAGAGAAAGAGCGGTTCAATTATTGATTGAATCTGAAAAAGATTATCCTTCTACTTGGGCTGCAATCACAGCAATTGCGCCTAAGATTGGTTGTACTCCTGAAACACTTCGTGCCTGGCATCAAAAGCATTTAGATCAGCAAAATCCTATTAAAGTACAACAGATATCTGATCA
Organism: Acinetobacter sp. YH16052; assembly: GCF_013417155.1. Classification (GTDB taxonomy): domain Bacteria; phylum Pseudomonadota; class Gammaproteobacteria; order Pseudomonadales; family Moraxellaceae; genus Acinetobacter. Next base: position 21,526 of record NZ_VPEO01000026.1, read on the forward strand.
AGAAAAAATGAAGCAAATGGAACGTGAAATTAAAGAATTAAAGCGTGCCAATGAAATTCTACGTAAAGCAGCCGCTTTTTTCGCCCAGGCGGAGCTCGACCGCCCACACAAATAATGGTGGATTTCATCCATAACAATAAAGACTTATATGGTGTTGATGCGATTTGTAGGATTTTACCGATCGCAGCTTCAACCTATTACCGGACT
>NZ_VPEO01000027.1:0-20333 GCF_013417155.1 Acinetobacter sp. YH16052
GAAAGTTGGGTGTATTTCTTCATTGTGTGCTTTCCAATTGCGAGTTGAAAAAGTCCAATGATTCTACGAATACACCTAACTTTTTCAACTAACTACAAATGTGTCGCACTTGAGATTTGAATCTGCGTAAAGATATCAGTCGCTCAATATAAAAAAAGCACCTCATGGGGTGCTTTTTTTATTAAGGTGATCCAGTCAGCATCAGCTTGATTTAGACCGTGCGGCGTTTGGTCACCATATTATAAATAAACAGAATAATCACAGCACCAATCACGGAAGCAATCAGACCTGCTGCGGAATCTGCCGAGTACAGACCGAGCATACGACCACCAAAAGTCGCCAACAAGGAACCGGCAATACCCAGCAAGGTGGTCATGATAAAGCCTGCCTTGTCATTACCCGGATGAATGGCACGTGCAATTAGACCTGCTACAAAACCAATGACGATCGCCACAATAATTGTCCACATATGCATACTCCTTCTTATCATGTCTTTGTTTTCACATCTGTTTAATCATCTTGAAACAAAGTCAGGATCATAAAAAGTTGAATCCTGAAACGAGATGTTATTTTTTGTTCCCGGTTTTTTCTGTATTTTAGGTATAAAAAAGTGGCTTATGCCACTTTTTTCAACCTGATTTTAAAGACCGATTTCACCAATAAATGGCAGGTGACGGTACTTCTGGTCATAGTCCAAGCCATAACCCACGATAAATTTATCTTCAACCTCAAAGCCCATAAATTCGACCTTCAAATCGATTTCACGACGCGATGGTTTACTTACCAAAGTACACAGTTGAATCGAGTTAGGTTCACGGGTTTGCAGGATTTCGAGTACCTTGCTTAAGGTGTTGCCTGAGTCAATAATATCTTCAACCACCAGCACATCTTTACCACGGATTTCACCGTCTAAATCTTTCAGGATTTTTACATCACGTGACGATACCGTGCCACCGCCATAACTGGACACAGTCATGAAATCCAATTCATGCGGTTTTGAAATCACACGACATAAATCAGCCATAAAAATCACTGAACCACGTAATAAACCGATGAGCACAAGTTCTTTGTCACTATTGGCATAGTGTGCATTGATTTGAGCACCAAGCTCTTTGACTTTAGCTTGAATTTCTTCAGCGGAAATCATTACGCTCATTTGAACGGTCATGGGTAGATACCTAAAAAGTAAAAATAGCAAAATAAAAAAGGTGTTGACCTGCAACACCTGAATACGTCGCAATTTTAATACATCCCTAGCAGAGATGCACCTGTTTTGCTGGCTGTAAATGTAATCATTTTTTAGCCGCTGTTGAATCGCGTTTCAATAAAAAAACACAGCCCAGTGCCATTGCAGACAGGATCAAGTATTGGCGACGGCGGGATTTTTTCGGTTTATTCACTGGCTGCTGCTTTGACATAAACGGCTGCTCCATAGACATAGGTGGCTGCAATATTACGGTCATCGCCAAGCATGGTCAGTGCAAAAAATGCATCTTCAATATTTTTAGCTCTGCTCTGGCGTAACTGCTGTAAGGCAGTTGCATTGAGATTCAGCACCACAAAGTCGGCTTCTTTGCCAATATTAAAGTTCCCCAGGCGATCATCCAGACTCAAGGCTTTGGCACCGCCTAAAGTGGCATGATACAAGGCCTCAAAGGCGGAGAGTTTTTCGCCCTGTAACTGCTGCACCTTATAGGCTTCATTCAGGGTTTGCAGCTGATTAAATGATGTTCCTGCTCCAATGTCTGTGCCTAAGCCGACTTTGACCCCTTTGTCCCAAGTTTTTTTCAGGGGAAATAAGCCACTGCCAAGGAATAGATTTGAGGTCGGACAGAAGGCAATGGCGGAGTCGGTCTGATGCATACAATCCCATTCCTTATCTTCCAGATGCACACAATGTGCAAAGACGGACTTGCTCCCGGTTAAACCATAATGATGATACACATCCAGATAACCTTCACGTTCAGGAAAGAGTTCTTTGACCCAAGCAATTTCATTTTTATTTTCACTTAAATGGGTATGCACATAGACATCCGGATATTCGGCTTTGAGCTGCCCGGCTTTTTGTAGTTGTTCAGGTGTTGACGTCGGTGCAAAGCGTGGGGTAATCGCATACAGGTTCCGTCCCTGTCCATGCCATTTTTCAATCAGCGCTTTAGAGTCAATATAAGCCGTTTCTGCTGTATCCGTCAGCGCTTCCGGTGCATGACGATCCATCAGGACTTTACCTGCGATCAAACGCATATTGCGTGTGGTTGCGGCATTAAATAAAGCATCTACGGATTCAGGATGAACGGTACAAAAGACCAGGGCAGTGGTGGTACCGTTTTTAAGCAATTCCTGCACAAAAAATTCGGCAATTTTTTCGCTATAGGATGCATCTTGAAACTGGATTTCAGTGGGGAATGTATAGGTATTTAACCATTCCAGCAGTTGTTCACCATAAGCCCCGACCATTTCCGTTTGCGGGAAATGAATATGGGTGTCGATAAATCCGGGAACAATCAGTTGATCTGGATAGTGTTGTAATTCAAGGTCGGTAGGAAGTCGTGACTGCCCTTCTTGCCAAGGACCGAACCACTGGATTTTACCTTCGTGAATGATGACTAAACCATCTTCTACATATCGCACTTGGTCGTGTATATCACGTGCTTGGGCAACTGTATTCTGAATATCGAGGAAGCGACCACGGATCGCTGTCGTTGCAATTACAGAAGACATTTTAAACCTACGCTTTTAATTTTTTCGATTGATTGTAGCTGAAAAAATTGCCATGTTTGTATGAACATTCATATTTAAATAGCGATCCAGATTCTTCTATGACCCCATCCAATTATTATGATCAATTTCAACAGATCGTACGTGCGCAGCCGACATTAATGCGCATCTTGCATCAGTTAGCACAATTACACTCTGACGCTTATGTCGCAGCGGGTGTGTTACGTCATGTGATCTGGGCGCATTTACATGGATGGGAATATGAAATAAATCATACTGAGGTCGATGTGATTTTCTATGATGAAAATGAGCAGGCTCGCGTTATAGAACAGCAACTTGCAGATCGGTTAAAAGAGTATTTTCCAGATATCCGTTGGGATGTGACTAATCAAGCCTTTGTACATGAGTGGTATCGTACCGATCAAAATGAAAATATTGAGCCTTTAACTTCAATTAGTCATGCGCTGTCATTATGGCCAGAAACTGTCACGGCCTTGGCACTGCGCCTGAAAGATGATGAATTGGAGTTGATTGCTCCTTTCGGTTTAGCAGATTTATTTGAGTTAAAGCTGCGTTGGAATCCGAATTTAGTCAGTTATGCCGTGTTTGAACAACGCATGCTGAGCAAACAGTTTTTGCAAAAATGGTCCAAATTATCCCTGATAGAACAATAAAAAAAGCCTGCTGATGCAGGCTTTTTTGATGATTACTTTTTACAGGGTGGTTTCGTTATATTTCTTGCTATGACGAATCGACAAGATCGCGGTCACAGTCAGGACAATCACAATAAAGCTCAAAGAAATCCAGATCGGCATATGGAACACATCCAGCATCAGCATTTTAAAGCCGATAAAGACCAGAATGATCCCGAGACCATAAGGCAGATAATGCATTTTTGAGGCTGCGCCCGAGAGCAGGAAGAACATTGCGCGTAAGCCTAAAATCGCCATCAGGTTTGCAGTGAGGACAATGAAGGGATCGGTGGTGACGGCAAAAATAGCCGGAATAGAATCGACGGCAAAGATGACATCAGAGGCTTCAACCAGGATCAGGACCAGGAACAACGGCGTTGCCCAGAGCAAACCATTTTGACGGACAAAGAATTTGTCGCCCTGAAGTTGCGGGGTAATACGCATATGTTTACGCAGCCATTTTAGAATCGCCATATCTTCAATATTACTGTCTTCTTCATGCTGACCACGCAGGAATTTGAAGCCGGTATACACCAGGAACGCACCGAAGATATATAGAATCCAGGAGAATTCCTGCACGAACCACGCGCCAATAAAAATAAAGATGGTTCTGAGTACAATCGCACCCAGTACGCCATATAACAGCAGTTTACGTTGCAGTGCGGGTGGAATGGCAAAGGCCGCGAAGATCATCAGCCAAACAAAGACGTTATCAATCGCCAGGGATTTTTCCAGCAGATAACCGGCAAAGTATTCCATGACCTTAGCATTGGCAATTGCCGTGCCTGCGGTCTGCTCCAGATACAGCCATAAGCCGCCACCAAATAAAGTCGCGACACTGACCCAGGCAATACTCCAGTAGGCAGCAGTACGGACTTTAACTTCCTGACCATGCTGATGCTTAAAGCCGACAAAATCGATTATCAGCATGACTGCGACAATCGCGAAAAAGACGAGATACAGCCAGAGTGTACCAATGGTTTCCATGTGAATTCTCCACATCGGACAACTAGCCATAAAAAAACCTTGACCAGTTGCCAGATGAAAAACATCTATAACAACATGATCAAGGTCTTGCCTACATCTTACTGTTCCACTTTTTTATATAAAGTGTGACTTCAAGATGCTCAGATACCGACTTTTTGCAAAGTGTAATGACGATATTCTGACACGTTTAAAAATTGAAATTTCATTCTTAAACGCTTGGAGGAGGCTACTCCCCTTGTTCAAACTAAATTTTATTTGAGCGGTAGCTCAATGTGCAGCAAGCATGACAGATTTTTGCTAAGACTACAATTTCATTTACAAAAATCATGCTTCAAGGCGCTTTCTTACCTAAGAAATCCGGACGCTGAACCAGGTATAAGCTGATCAGAAAACCCAAGCTGGCCAGGATTGCTCCTACCCAGCCAATACTATGTAATCCGATATGTGCCGTTACCAGACCGCCGAGTAAGGCACCGCCACCAATCCCGACATTGTACAGACCTGAAAAAATTGCCATGGCGACATCGGTTGCATCAGAAGCCAGATTTAAGGTCTTGGCTTGTAGAGCCAGACTAAACCCAATAATGCTGATGCCCCAGATTAACGCCAAGCTATTAAGCTGAAATACACCCTGAGACAGTGGCAGCAATAACAGTAGCGAGATCCCTAGCCCGAATGTAAATAGCGGAATGGTGAGTCGGGGAAAATGCGGTGCAAAGCGGCCAAATACGTAAGAGCCGATCAGACCCGCAGCGCCATAAATCAGCAATAAGCTGGTGGTCTGTGCAGAGCTGAATTGCGCAATATTCAGCGCAAAGGGTTCAATATAACTATAGGCGGTAAATTGCGCACTAATCACAAGCACGGTAAGCGCAAAGACCAGCATCAGGCTGGGACGTTTTAGCAAGCTTTTTAAACTGCTGAGTGAACCTGAATTAACACTTGGCAATAAAGGCAAGGTTTTGGCCAGCAATACGCACACCACGCTCGCCACAATCCCAATCAAGGCAAAACTATTGCGCCAGCCATAGGCCTCCCCGACCATCCGGCCAAAGGGAATTCCCAGAACCATCGCCATGGCGGTACCGGTAGCCAATAAGCCCAGTGCCTGAAACTCTTTGCCCTTTGGCGCAACCCGCACAGCAAGCGACGCCGTAATTGACCAGAACAGCGCATGCGCCACGGCAATACCAATCCGGCTCAGCACCAGAATGCTAAAGCTCCAGGCAAAATAGGACAGCACATGACTGAAAATAAACACCGCAAATAAAATCATCAGCAGAAAGCGCCGTTCAATATTTTTGGTCAGTAACATCATTGGCAAAGACAGCAGCGCCACGACCCAGGCATAAATTGTCAGCATCCACCCGACTTGGGTCGGTGACATGGCAAAACTGGTACCAATATCACTTAATAGCGCCACCGGGATAAATTCGGTGGTATTGAAAATAAAGGCAGCAGAGGCTAAAGCAATCACACAGACCCATTGACGCGTCACCGAAGAGGTGGAAGAAGAGCTGGACATAAACATCTGATAAAAGGAACCGGCTGGCAGTTTAAACCTATTGAGCAAAATGCGGTATTGGTCAGAAGGACAGATTCACAATCCTTTAAAAGAAATCTAACAATAGAGCAGGGAAAAATATGTCAGTCTGGTTTAAAAACAAGGAGAGGATCGGCATGTTGATCGAGCATCAGCAACAGGACAATGGAGGTTTATGGTTTGTAGAGCCAAATGAAAAACGTCTGGCAGAAATGAGTTATTCAAGAGTAAATGAAGATCAATTAGTGATTGAACACACCTGGGTCGATGACAGTCTACGCGGCCAGCACGTCGGGTATTATCTGGTCGAGGCCGCTGTGAATTTTGCCCGTGAACACGGCATCAGGATTATTCCAAAATGCCCTTTTGCCAAATCCGTGTTCGAGCGAGAGCCTCACTTTAATGATGTTTTATAATTTAAAAATGACAACAAAGGTTCAGATTCGTATGGAAATCAAATATCAAGATTCAAAACGCGGTGGTGTATTTTTTATGGAAGATCAAGGACGCCGCCTGGCGGAGATCACTTATCAATGGCGGGGCGATGCCGTCATCATTGCCGATCATACCTGGGTTGATGATTCCTTGCGTGGCCACGGTATTGCCCGAAAAATGCTGGATGCACTGGTCGATTTTGCCCGTGAGAAAAGTTTAACCATCATCCCGCAATGTTCCTATGTGGATGTCATGTTTAAACGTGACCGAAGTCTGGCAGATGTCGCAGCAACGACTATTTAACCATCCAAGGGAATTTCCCGAAAGATAAATGCAGTTTTTCTTTCAAGGCAGGAATCAATATAACCTGTAACAGGGTATATAAACCGAAACCTGCCATCACCCCGGTCATCGCCCAGAAAATTTCTTCAAACTGTTGCAGCATTACTAAAATTGCCATGATCAGCAGATAACTGGCATGAAAATAAATTCGATGCCCAACAAATTTCAAGATCGTCCAGCTAATAAAAATTGAACTGATCAGCAGATTGGTTTGAGCGCTGAATTGCCAATTATTTAAAGTGATGATCAGGATAAAACACACACATAACAAGGCGAGGGTTAAAATCAGATCTTTTAACATCAAGTGATCCTCATGTTCATGGTAGGTGTATGAAAATATTCGTTTAATAATTTAGGCACTATTGTTAAAAGTTTAATCCAGAAATGCAAACTGAAAACCGTGTAAGCAAAAACGGATATTTGCTTAAAAAATAGTCGACTTAATTTAAAATTATTGATTAAATTGTGTTTTTAATTCTTCCCTCTAGAGAGATGGCATGATGCTACAGCTTTGCTATGCCAGTGAACGCATAGAATCTGAACAAGAGTTGTTACAAGATTTGAGCGATATTTTAGCCACTGCCCGGAAGTTCAATCTTCAGCATCAGATTCATGGGGTGTTGTATTATTCCCATGGCAAATTTTTCCAGTGCCTTGAAGGTCAGGCTGAAGTAGTAGAAAGTTTATTTCAGAGCATTTGTCAGGATCCCCGTCATCACAATATCTTGCGTTTTGCAGATGCAATGGTAGAGCAGTCTCATTTCTCGGAATGGTCAATGAAATATGTGCATAAACACAGTGAAATTTCTTCTTTATTTTCACGTTTAGGTTTGAAGCAATTTGATCCACATGCCTTGCAGCAGTCAGGAATTGCCGAATTCCTCAAAGTGCTTTATCGCCTGGAAGAAAATCAGGCCAGTCTGGCATCGCCAAAAGGTTATAAGCAGCGTGGTTATGTCCCCTATTTCTGATCTGAGGGATTAAAGCTGAAAATAAAAAAGTCCGCATGGCGGACTTTTTTTGTTTGATGTGGATTAGCTCATGTCAATCATGACTTTTAAGGCCTTCTCATCGGAGGCATGTTTAAAGACATCATAGGCTTTTTCAAAATCGGCAAATTTAAAATGATGAGTCGCCAGTTTTTCTAGGGGCAATTTGCCGGAACAGCAGGTTTTCAGCAACATCCCTGTAGTATTGGCATTCACCAGGCCGGTGGTGATGGTCAGGTTTTTAATCCAGAGTTTGTTCAGTTCAAAACTCACCGGTTTACCATGTACGCCGACGTTGGCAATATGCCCGCCCTCTTTGACGACATGCTGGCAAATATTCCAGGTAGGCTCCACCCCCACTGCTTCAATGGCACAGTCGACCCCGCGTCCATCGGTAATCTCTAAAATCTTTTGAATGGCATCTTCTTTGGCAGAGTTGATGGTATGCGTCGCGCCGACAGTCTTGGCAAATTCCAGCCGGTTATCATCCATATCCACCATAATAATATTGGCAGGTGAATAGAATTGGGCAGTGAGCAGACAGCTCATGCCGATTGGCCCTGCCCCGAGAATCGCAACATTGTCGCCTGGTTTGACATCGCCATATTGCACCCCAATTTCATGTGAAGTTGGCAGAATATCTGAGAGGAACACGGCCACATCTTGATTCAGGCCTTCGGGTAAATGATAGAGTGATGTATCGGCAAAGGGCGTGCGTACATATTCGGCATGGGTACCATTAATCATATAACCCATGATCCAGCCGCCTTCATTGCGACAATGGGCATAGAGCTGTTTCTGGCAGTTTTCACAGGTTCCGCAGCGGCTGACACAGGAAATAATCACCCGGTCGCCCTTTTTAAAGTTTTGCACGGCGGAACCGACTTCTTCCACAATACCAATACCTTCGTGACCTAAAATACGCCCGTTAAAGCTGCCCTCTTTTCGTGTAGCCTCTTGCTCAATTTCCGGGTTTTTACCTTTCCAGATCCCGAGATCGGTACCGCAAATGGTGACTTTTTCGAGTTTAATGATGGCATCGCCGGGATGCAAAATGGTGGGAACCGGGCGGTCTTCAAAGCGGATATCATTTGCGCCGTAATAGACCATCGCTTTCATCGTTGTTATGACACATCTTCTAATGGAGTGGGAAATGAGAATGACCTGACTCAGCGAGAATAATGAACGCCTCGATTGCTTTTATACAGTGACAGCGATGGGCTGATTCATGATCTGGCTTTCAGGCCTATAGATACCTGTGTTCTTCTCGATTGTGCCTTGAGTGATATGGCGCTGCAATGAGTCTTGTGTACAGATTGCAACAAAAGATCATCCAGGATGGTTCAGAGATAAATCTGCTATTTGGGTCAATGTTTAAATCATAGGATTGCAGGATCAGAACAGCCCTTCACTTTTGCTGAAGCAAGGTTTTAATATGCTAAAAAAAGCCCGCTAAGCGGGCTTCTTCATTTCACTTAAATCTGTTTTATGCTTGTAAAACAGTGATCAGCTTCTGATGCAAACCACCAAATCCGCCATTCGACATAATTACTACAGCATCGCCCTCACCTGCTTCTGCCACTACGGTCTGAATGATGTCATCCAGTGTACGTGCAACTTTGGCCTTGTTTGGCGCAGCCTCAATGACCGGTTGCAGATCCCAGTCCAGTCCTTCCGGTTGATACCAGATCACTTCATCGGCCAGACGTGCTGAATGAGCTAAGCCATCTTTATGACTGCCCATGCGCATAGTATTGGAACGTGGTTCAATAATCGCCCAGAGTTTGCGTTCACCCAGACGCTTGCGCGCACCTTCTAAGGTCGTATCAATCGCCGTCGGATGATGGGCGAAGTCATCATAAACCTCGATACCACGAACAGTGTCTAACAGTTCCATACGGCGTTTCACCCCACCAAAATTCGACAGCGCTTCACAGGCGGTTTCAATTGATACGCCAACATGTTCAGCAGCGGCAATGGTGGCCAAGGCATTGGCCACCGAATGCTGCCCGGTCATATTCCACTGTACTTCGCCTTTGACAACGCCCTGTTGCAGGACTTTGAAATGTGAACCATCTGCTGACAATTGTTCTGCATAAAGTTCAGATTTTTCGTTGGCATCTAGACTGGTGCGCACTACAGGCGTCCAGCAGCCCTGCTCCAGCACTTCATCAATATTGCTTTCAGTAATCGGCGCGATAATCCGGCCTTCACTTGGAATAGTACGAACTAAATGATGAAACTGTTTTTGAATTGCGGCCAGATCATCAAAGATATCGGCATGGTCAAATTCCAGGTTATTTAAAATTGCGGTTTTTGGATGGTAATGCACGAACTTGGAACGCTTGTCGAAGAAAGCAGAATCGTATTCATCGGCTTCGACACAGAAATATTTCCCACCACCGAGACGCGCACTTTCCGAAAAGCCCAATGGCACACCGCCAATCAGAAAACCTGGCTCCAGACCGGCTTGATCCAGTACCCAAGCCAGCATCGTGGTGGTCGTGGTTTTACCATGTGTTCCGGCGACACCCAGCACGTGTTTACCTTGCAGAACATGATCAGCCAGGAACTGTGGACCTGAAATATAAGGCAGACCTGCATTCAGCATATATTCGACTGCATCAATACCACGCTTCATGGCATTGCCGACGATTACCAGATCCGGATGAGGCTGTAAATGACTGCGGTCATAACCCTGCATTAAAGTGATGCCCGCATTTTCAAGTTGGGTCGACATGGGTGGATACACATTCAGGTCTGAACCTGTTACCTGGTGGCCCAGATCGCGTGCAAGTAGCGCTAACGAGCCCATAAAGGTGCCACAAATACCCAAAATATGCAGATGCATCTACTTTACTCCGTTCCTGTCTGACCCATCACTTTATATTGGTGCTGTTGTCATGATTTATTCAATTTGCAAGCAACGATAGCAAGGCTTTAGCTGAAAAGATAGTGAAAATTCTGGCCTTGTTGTGGGATTTTTTAAATCCTGTTTCACGGATAAATTCAAAGAAAATTTCAAAGCGATGCAATATCTTTTCGCCAAATAAACCGTAAAATAAGTTCGACTTTTTTGCAGAGTGCATGCAAATGCTGCCGGCTTTATTTCTTCTGGTAATTGCCAACTGTTTTATGACCCTGGCCTGGTATGGGCATTTAAAATTTTTGCCGCATGATGCACCGCTCTGGCAAGCGATTTTGTTCAGCTGGGCCATTGCCCTGTTTGAATATAGTCTGATGATTCCAGCGACCAAATTACTGGCGCAGCAAGGCCTGGCAGTCGGTCAAATGAAAATCACCCAGGAAGTCGTGACCTTACTGGTCTTTGTTCCTTTTATGATTTTTATGTTTAAACAGCCCTTTAAACTGGATTATCTCTGGGCCGCTTTATGTCTGTGTGGATGTGTCTATTTTGTCTTCCGTACCCCTTAACTTGATCTAATGGCTCAGCTGAATCAGGGGGAAATGGCTTCTAAATTCAGAAAGTAATTTCTGCCGATCCGGTTCAAATTCCAGTTTATTCAGGCAGCGTTGGATTAATTCAATCGCCATTATTTCTGCAGCCTGTTTTAGTTCAGGTTCGGGTACATTATGTTGAATCATCGCTAAACATTTCAATATTCTCTGATTGAGTTCAATACAACCCACACAATCTCGGGCCATTGGTGCAAAACTACTGTAAATCAAATCCCCGAGATCAAAGATATCCACACTGATATGCGGACAATCCCGCTCCGGTAAATCTTCAGCGGCCTTGCTGTCAATCAGGATTCGGGTTAAGGCATCAACGGCATTAATCGCTGATCCAACATCGTTCACTGCGGGAGACATCGCTTTCTGCCCCACTTCGCTCATCACCACCACACCAAAACGCGGGTCCTGTAAAAAGCTGCGATTGGTTTCAATGATTACATGATTCAAAATGGAGTTTCGGATCTCCTGCTGCTGTTCCGGGCTGAAAGCGCGGTCGCTATATACCTCTGCCAGTGCCGTCATCGGATCCAGAAATTTTCCGGGTAGCTGGGGAAGATGGATATGCAGCTGTTGGCTGACGGCCAGTTGCTCCAGTCCTTCACTATTAAAATTGGTGAAATAGCCGGTCTGGGTACTAAAAACATGAAAGGCAGCTGCTTGCTCTGGACGTTGTCCGGTGGCACCAAAATTCGGCTGATGTCGAAACCCCGCCAAGGCCGTAGAAGCAGCGACTTCAATTTTGTGAATGGTGGTGGTGAGGTTGCCCAGTTGCGACAGGGTGTGTACCCAGCGAATCAGGATATAAATCAGGTACATCAATACCAAAATGGTACTGATAAACAGTACAAATCTACCTGCAGGACCATAATAGCCAAGCCCGAGCGCAATCTTGGCAATTACAGCATAAATAAAAGCCGAGATAAAACTGCTGATAGCAAGGCGGGTATTGTCATCACTCATCATCAGCTGATAGGCACGTGGTGTCCCGCTGGATGAGGCAGACGCAAAGGCTGCGACCATAATCGACAGGGAAAAAGTGGTGACTGCCAGCATGCTGGAAGCAATAATATCTAGCAGGCTGCTCAGAGTTTCAGTACTGATATTGGGAACAGTGCTGGTCGGGATAAAATAGCGACTGGCGATTGCAAATAGCGAGAAAAAGGTCGCAAAGACGGCGCCAAGAGCTGGCATCAACCATAAGTTTTCTGAGGGATTCTGTAGCCAGATTTTTAGTTTGTACCACATAAAAATGCCCTGCCAATGTATAGGTTTTAGTATTAAGTTATTCATTGCAAAAAAGTTTTATATTGATAGTTATACTTTTTTTTAATGTGATGTATGTCCTATTTTTGTATTTTTAGCCGCAAAATTATTGTTTTATTTTTGACCATTTTCCCAACAGATAATTTTAATTCTTGAGCTGAACTTTAGACCAAATCAATTTCAGTCTATAATAGGCAACTCCTATTCAAGCTTGGCTCTCTCGTCGAGATTTATTTTTTCTCACTTTAATCTCTGGAAAATTTGCAATGAATGCGGCTGCTGCACAAGATACTCCTCTCGTAGGTATTATCATGGGTTCTCAATCAGATTGGGCAACTCTCGAACACACTGCCAATATGCTCAAGCAGCTTGGTGTCCCATTTGAAGCCGAAGTTGTTTCTGCACATCGTACTCCAGACCGCCTGTTTGAATATGCTGAGCAAGCGCGTGATCGTGGTATTCAGGTGATTATTGCTGGTGCAGGTGGTGCAGCGCATTTACCGGGTATGTGTGCGGCGAAAACTGATCTTCCAGTTTTGGGTGTACCTGTGAAATCTTCGATTTTAAACGGTATTGATTCATTGCTGTCTATTGTGCAAATGCCAGCTGGGATTGCGGTTGGTACCTTGGCGATTGGTCCTGCCGGTGCCACCAATGCTGCCATTATGGCCGCGCAAATTCTGGGTTTGACCCGTCCAGAAATCGCAAAAAATGTTGCAGATTTCCGTGCAGCGCAAACAGATAAAGTAGCAAGCAACAATATTCCAGGCCAGGCTTAAGTCGAGACACAGATTATGGATAAAACCATCGGTATTTTTGGTGGCGGTCAGCTGGGTCGTATGATGGCGCAAGCGGCACTTCCATTAAATATTCAATGTACATTTTTTGAAGCCAGCACAGACTGCCCTTCTGCTGCTTTGGGCCCGGTGATTTCGAGCCAGGCTGAAAACGGTCTACAAGACTTTATCAGCAGTGCAGATGTATTTAGTCTGGAGTTTGAAAACACGCCCCTTGCAGATGTTGATGTACTCACACAAAGCAAGCAACTGCATCCGCCACGTCAAGCTTTAGCGATTGCCCAGCATCGTTTGTCTGAAAAAGCCTTGTTTGATGAACTGGCTATTCCGGTTGCACCGTACAAAGCGGTCACTTCACTGGAAAGCTTACAGGCTGCTGTAGCTGAACTGGGTTTGCCGATCGTACTGAAAACTTCACGTGGCGGTTATGATGGCAAAGGCCAATTCGTTTTACGTTCGGCCGATCAGATTGATCAGGCTTGGACAGAATTGGGCCCTGCGGGTGAACTGATTGCTGAAAGTTTCGTGACTTTCTCGCGTGAAGTCTCGATCATTGCAGTGCGTGGTCAGAATGGCGATGTCAAAACCTGGCCTTTGGCAGAAAACCATCATCATAACGGGATCCTGTCGCACTCGATTGTGCCTGCACCAAACAGTGCAGATTTGCAGCCTGTGGCGCAGGACTATATCACTCGCCTGCTGAATCATCTGAATTATATTGGTGTCCTGACCCTTGAGCTGTTTGTGACAGACAAAGGCCTATATGCTAACGAGATGGCACCACGCGTGCATAACTCGGGACACTGGTCGATTGAAGGCGCCGTATGTTCGCAATTTGAGAATCATGTACGTGCGGTGGCTGGTTTGCCTTTAGGTTCAACTGAAGTGATCCGCCCAACTGTTTTGGTGAACATCATTGGTCAGCATCCGAAATCTGCAGATGTACTTGCTCTGGAAGGTGCACATTTGCATCTTTACAATAAGTCAGAGCGCGAAGGCCGCAAGATTGGTCACATTACCCTGATGCCAAATGACAGCGCGCAATTGTCTGTACTTTGCCGCCAACTGGCGAAAATTTTACCGAATCCATTGGCATTGAGCGAAGATATGACCATCTAGGCTTTAACTTGCTGATAAAAAAAGCGATCACTTCGGTGATCGCTTTTTTATTTGTCTGCTTTCAGGCATGATTGCGCCTCTTCAAAAATACCTGCCATTGGTCGGATCAGTTTTTAAATCAATTGCTTATAAACTGATCAATTGAGTATAAATATAACAATCCAATAAAACCTTTTTTACAGCTGAATTTTGCCATATTCACTTGTAGATAAGCTTGAAATCAAAGTTTGAATTTAAAACTGGAAAGCAGTTTTGAATTTAAATTCATAAAAACAAATTCAAATTTAAATCGGACTTTGAATTTAAACTTGCGCTTTTAAATTCAAAAAATATGAATTCAAATTTAAAACTGGATAAATAAATTCAAAGTTTTGAATTTAAAAATATTAGCCCATTATTCAAATGAATTTAAAAGAAAAACGAGTGTAATTAGAGCATGTTGATGATTGTGACTCACTTTTCCTGAAACAAGTTATCCCTAGTATTTTTTAAATTCAAAACTAATTTCAAATGTTTTGAATTTAAAAATCCTGCTGATTTGAATTTAAAGCAGGCTTGTGGATAACTCGTGTTTAAATTTAAAGATTACAAAATGAATTTAAAAGTGTAGGAATTATGAATTTAAATTTACGCATTGGCGCTTTAATTTTCATCATGAGCTGCTAAGGTAGAAACATAATTCAAAATCTAAATATTCAAGGGTCTTATGCAACGGCTTGCACTTTTTGTTGGTTCTGTGGTCTTGGCTGCTTCACAGGCACAGGCTGAACTTATTATTAATGGTCAACGTGTCACGCCGACTGATTTGACCTCTAGTTCAAATATCCCGAATTATGCCTCCCAAAATAATTTTCAAAACTGTCTTGCCAATTTGCGCAGTCAAGCTGTTACTAGAGGTGTAAGCAGCAGTACCTATGATCGTTATACCCAAAACTTAAGCCCTGATTATTCAGTGATTGAACGCCTGAATTACCAGCCTGAATTTTCTACCCCAATTTGGGATTATCTGTCTGGTTTGGTGGATGAAGAACGGGTTCAGCTCGGCCGGCAAAAATTACAGCAACATCGTGAGGTGCTCAATCGTGTTGCTGCCACCTATGGTATACCTGCAGAAACGGTAGTTGCGGTATGGGGTGTCGAAAGTAATTTTGGTGATATTTCGGGGAAATATCCTTTATTACAGGCTTTAGGAACTTTGAGCTGTGAAGGTCGTCGCCAGAGTTATTTCCGTGGTGAGTTTTTTACCACTATGAAACTGTTACAGCGTGGCGATGTGCGTGAAGAACAATTAAAGGGTTCCTGGGCAGGCGCATTTGGTCATACCCAGTTTATGCCATCGACTTATGATGAGCTTGCAGTTGATTTTGATGGTGATGGCCGACGTGATCTAGTTTCGAGCATTCCGGATGCACTCGCATCAACTGCCAACTTTTTAAGCAAGCGTGGCTGGCAGAGCGGACAGCCTTGGGGTTTTGAAGTCAAGATCCCTCAAGGCATGTCGGTTTCCGGTGAAGGTCGAAGAAATAAAAAATCCTTGAGTAGTTGGAACAATCAAGGGGTGGTACGTGCCGATGGTTCGGCATTAGTTCAAGGAAATTTATCACAATCCTCTCAAGCAGGATTACTTGCACCTGCAGGCCCGAGTGGCCCAGTATTTTTGGTATTTAAAAATTTTGATGCCATTTATAGCTATAACGCGGCAGAAAGTTATGCCTTGGCGATTGCACATTTATCCGATCGCCTGCAAGGTAAAGGTTCATTTATGGCCACATGGCCTACTGATGATCCGGGAACTTCGCGTGCAGAACGTCGTGAGATCCAGCAATTTCTGTTAAACCGTGGCTATGATATTGGTGCGGTGGATGGTCTGATTGGAGATAAAACCCGTCAAGCGATTCGTCAGGAACAGCAGCGTTTGGGCTTGAGTCCAACAGGTCGTGCTGGTCAGCAGATTCTGCGGGCCTTTAGAAATGAAAATGCCAAACGCATGATGCAATAAATTCTTGAGCATAAAATTTAAAATCAAAAAAGGTCTGCATTTATGCAGACCTTTTTTGATGACTGTTTTTGAGTAGCTATATAGTCATGCAAGCTAATATAATTAGCTGAATTTAAACAGCAGTAATGGTACCGAGGATGCGATATCCAGCAGCACCAGTGACTGCTGGCAGGTTACCATTCAGCTGATTCATAAAACGCATGGCCAGCCAGGCAAAGGCCGTGGCTTCAACCCAAGTCGGGCTTAAACCAAGATCGGCCGTAGTTTGTACGCTCCATTCATGCTTGCGTAGGCGCCAGCGCAGTTGCTCGAGTAAATGTGAGTTATAGGCACCGCCCCCGCAAACAAAAACCTGTCCGGTATCCATGCCAGAGCGGTAAATTGCTTTTTTAATGGCTCGGGTGGTGAGCTTTAATAAAGTCGCCTGTACATTTTCCGGAGTGTCTTCCAGTTCATCATATTGTAGGTCATTGCGCCAGTCGGCAATCTGTTCATCTAGCCATTCCAGATTGAAATCTTCACGACCGGTACTTTTTGGGGGTTCTTTAGAGAAGAATTCGTGTGACTGCAAGCGATCAAGCAAACTGCGAATCGGGGTGCCATAGGCTGCCCAGTTACCATTTTCATCAAAAGGCTGACCGGTATAACGGGAACACCAAGCATCCATCAAGATATTGGCCGGTCCGGTATCAAAACCATATACCTCTTCAGGCTTGCCGGCAGGCAGCAGGCTGACATTGGCAATGCCACCTAGGTTTAAAATTACCCGGTGAATGCTGTCATGCTGGAAAATATCCTGATGAAATGCTGGAACTAAAGGTGCTCCCTGACCACCTGCCGCCAGATCACGACGACGAAAATCTGAAATCACCGGAATCTGGGTAATTTCAGTAATGATGTTCGGGTCACCAATTTGCAGGGTGAAACCATGTTCAGGACGATGACGGATGGTCTGGCCATGCGAGCCAATCGCCTTAATTTTGGATTTATCCAGGTTATTTTTTTCAATCAGCGCATTAATACCATGACCAATCATTTGTGCCAGTGCAACATCGGCTTTACCCATGCGGTCAATTTCATTGTCATTCGGCAAGGTCAGTGCCATCAACTCATCCCGAAGGTCGGGATCAAATGCCAAAGTGAGTGTGGCATGAAGCTGGAGTGGATCAAAAGAAGCAGCAACAATATCGACACCATCCATGCTCGTGCCGGTCATTACCCCAATATAGATCGCTGTCATGGTTATTCTTAAGCCTGCAATATGCTGAAAAAGTGTTAGTATATCGCACAAATTGAGTAACTGATGTATTGGATTTTGTGATGTCAAATTTCCTGCCGGCTGAAGAACAACTTGCCCTCATTCAACGAGGCACCCACGAAATTATTTCTGAAGAAGACCTTCTCAAGAAATTAAAATTGAATCGTCCATTAAAAATTAAAGCGGGTTTTGACCCGACTGCGCCTGATTTGCACTTGGGCCACACGGTTCTCATTAATAAGTTAAAAGTATTTCAAGATTTGGGTCATGAAGTATTGTTTCTGATCGGTGACTATACTGCGATGATCGGTGATCCAACTGGTAAGAGCGCAACACGTCCACCGTTGTCACGTGAACAGGTTTTAGAGAACGCTAAAACTTATCAAGAACAAGTATTTAAAATTCTTGATCCAAACAAAACCAAAGTGGTGTTTAACTCGGAGTGGTTTGCACAAAAAACTGCGGCTGATTTAATTCAATTGGCATCACAGCAAACTGTTGCGCGTATGCTTGAGCGTGATGATTTCACCAAGCGTTATAACAACCAGCAGCCGATCGCGATTCATGAATTTTTGTACCCATTAGTACAAGGTTATGACTCGGTTGCGCTGGAAGCAGATGTTGAGTTGGGTGGTACAGACCAAACCTTTAACCTGTTGATGGGTCGTACCTTACAAGGTCGTTATAACCAAGAAGCACAAGTATGTATCACAGTGCCAATTCTTGAAGGTTTAGATGGCGTCAACAAGATGTCCAAGTCTTTAGGTAACTATATTGGCGTATTTGATGCACCAGGTGCGATGTACCAAAAAGTGCTTTCAATGCCGGATGCATTGATTGAGCGTTATTTTGACCTGCTGAGCTTTAAAACCATTGAAGAAATTCAACAGTTATTAAAAGAAGTGGCTGAAGGCCGTAATCCACAAGAAGTCAAAAAGATTCTTGCGCTGGAGCTGGTCGAGCGTTTCCATGGTGCAGAAGCGGCTGCCAATGCCCACAAAGGCGCGGGTAATATCATTACTGAAGGTGAATTGCCTGAAGGTACGCCAGAAGTGACCATTTCACGTGGCGAGTTTGGTGGTGAAATCTTTATTACATCGATTTTACGTGAGGCAGGCTTAACCAAAAACGCAGCCCAAGCTAAGGATGCATTAGGCCGTGGCGCAGTGAAAGTGGATTGGCAGACTGTAGATACAACGTATTCTGTGAAAGAGAACGTAACTTTGATTGTTCAGGCCAGCAAAAAAGCAATCGCTAAAGTCACTTTTATTGACTAAAAAGCGGATAAGTTATTGAAATAAAAGCAGGCTTCGGTCTGCTTTTTTTGTTGATGTTCTATATTTAAAAATCAAATAAGTAAAGTCAAAAAAAACCCTATGAAAACAAGAGTTAATTTTTCCCAAATCACTTGCTTTTCATCTTTATTATGTATAGGATTTATTCATCTAGAGAATTCGTTTAGAGCATCTAGAGGGTAGTAAAAATAATAGTACTCCACAACTGAGAAAGTCTCTTTTCCAAGAGGCTCTTTTTAAAAGCTTTAAAGCGAATAACTATAATAATGACATAATGGATCGGGTAAAGATTCAATTCTAAGGAGGAGATTTTGGGAGAGATCTCTTCCTTTTTTATTTATTCTGATTGCGTAATCAAGATATAAATCTGCATGCCTACTCTTCTCGTTGAGCAACTAAACTTAAAATTAATCAGCAAATCGAACTTAAGTGAATGGCCTCTAAGGGTGAGTTCATTTCAATTGACTCCAAAATGACTCGAAAAGAAAAGTGCAAAACATAAAAAATTAAGGCAGAGGTGATTGAATGTATCGCTTTCCAACAGAAAATATTTTTGATGAACAAATCGATTGCATATTACGGTTCTTATTTGAATACCAGCCGGTCGAACAAAAACAGCAACTCTATGGATCTGTCTATACTTTATTTATGCAGCTTGATCTGGCCGCGCATTACTTTCTATTTTCCCTGATTGAAGAGCAGTTACCGCGACGCGCGAAATTATTCTTTATTGCTGAGGATTATCAGGGTAAGAAAGACATGACTGTAGAGGTCATGCAACATTGGCGTGGACAGCAACAGCAGGAAAAAGTCGCTTAATGCAAAATAACAGACTTTATCTTCTATATATAAGTGATCTACGCATGGTTTTGGGATTCGAAAAACTAAAAATGAATACTTCTTCTATATAGCAGCCTAAAAATAGGCTTTTATAAAAGCCTTGTACGTAAAAAATAACTCATCAATTGAGGAGTCTAGGATTTAGATCAGTTTATTGGACGAGATAGAATAATTTTGGTTTTCTTTTGATGAGCTAATTTAAATAAAAGATAAGATTTGAATGTCAAAAGGCTAAAAATACTGTTTTAAATATTATTGTGATAGTTTTTAGGTCTAAATGAATTTTCAGTTATAAAAATAAAATGACGTGTTTAGTGGGTTTATTGCATAAAAACGCTTAAAAATTAGATAAAAAAGCGATTTTTCAGTAATTTTTGTAGAAAAAAAAGACATACGTGAAAAATATAGTGAATTGGGGGTTGCAATGATTCTGAAATCCTCTAGAATGCACCCATACCGACGAGATAGACGGAAACGAACGAAGCAGAATGGCGGAGTTGTTGAGTTTATCGAAGTCCAGCTTCTGGCACTGACGAGGTGTTAGAAAGATCATTAAGAGATTATGAAGAACAACTTGTG
>NZ_VPEO01000028.1:0-19074 GCF_013417155.1 Acinetobacter sp. YH16052
CAATGGCTTTTATGGCTTCAGCTTTAAATTCTGCGGTGTAAGTCTTCTGTTTCTTGCTCATGGTAAACTCCTAATGAGTATGTATAGTTTACCAAGTTAAACCCTCCTGTTTTTTAAGCACACATCACTTCCTGATCGGGTTGTTGATAGTCTTTGCGTTTTGTCGCCAGAATCATTTTATTTTTACTGGTATGTTCCAGCGCCACAAATTCAAAAACTTTGGTTTCATAACCATAAGCTTTGAGCAGTAAAGCACGAATGGTATCGGTCAACATTTCTGCCTGCTGTCCGGCATGAATACCAAACTGTAACATCGGGCTGAGGACTTTTGGCGCCTGCAACTGCGGACGCAATTCCTTATGACAACACGGTGCACACATGATCATCTGTGCATTCAGGCGAATCCCGCTATGAATCGCAAAATCTGTTGCTACATCACAGGCATGTAAGGCAATCATCACATCCAGACGTTCTGGCGCATAAGTACGCACATCCCCCTGGAAAAAGTCCAGCTGATCAAAACCAGATTGCTGCGCGACATTCTGGCAGAATTCAACCATTTTCGGATTAAGCTCTACCCCCGTGACATGCGGCGTTTGACCATGTTTTTGCATATAGTCATATAAAGCACAGGTCAGATAGCCTTTACCCGAACCAAAATCCACCACGCGCAGGCCTTCGGCTTGTGGCTTAATCTGCGCCAGGGCACCTGAGAAAATTTCCACAAACTTATTAATCTGCTTCCATTTGCGCGCCATGCTCGGAATAATTTGCGCTTTTTGATCGGTAATCCCGAGATGCTGGAGAAAGATACTGTCCTGATCGACAAAACGTTGTTTAATCCGGTCATGACCTTGTTCAGCAGGCTTCGCCTGATTCATCGCTACTTTATGTTTACTGCGCGTTAACATGGCTTTTTTCTTGTTTTTTTTCAGCTGTAATTCTTCATCGACGGTGATCAGATTGGCTTGTTTGCAACACGCCAGTAGTGAAGTAACCTGAAATAATGCTTCATCCAAAGGATAATTCTTGGTGACATCCTGCGTCTTGTAACGATACAGGCAGCTCAATACGCGCTGTTCATTTAATGTAATGACTCGCAAGGTCATTTTTTCTAAATCCTGCAGTTCACCTTTATACTGGCTTAAGATCAGGCGATCAAATTGATCCCTTTCAACAGCTTGCTGAAAGGTGTCCAAGAATTGCTGTTCCTGATCTGAGAGAGTTGCCAGCGTTGACATAGATAAAACCTGAAATGAATTGCGCATCAAGTTTAAATCTTCTTAACCTAAAAGCAAAATTGAATTACTATACAAGTGTATATTTGAAGAAGAATGACAATCATGCAGAATGCTCCACTGGTTCCAGATTATGATCAAAATGAGGAACGGATTAACTATATTAGTCATGGCGTAGGTGCCGGGCTATCCATTGTTGCTGGTATTCTTTTGATTATTAAAGGGTCTTACCTAAGTACTGGACAATGGATTGGACTGTGGGTTTATGCACTGAGCATGATTCTGCTGTTTTCTGCTTCTATGCTCTATCACATGGCCACTGCAGCAGACCGCCGTTATTTTTATAAAAAAGTCGATCATACTGCGATTTATTATTTAATCGCCGGAACCTATACCCCTTTCCTGTCAATTGCCATTCCGACCGCCAAAGCCCAGTATTTATTGATTGCGCTGTGGGTGATTGCCCTTCTTGGCACACTTTTCAAGTTCGTTTTCATTCATCGTTTCCAGAAACTTTCTTTGGCGGCTTATCTGGCCATGGGCTGGCTGGCGCTGCTGGTGATTGATGACATGCAGCAATATTTAAGTGCTCAATCTTTAACCTTTCTCATCATTGGTGGACTCGCTTATACCCTGGGTGCATTGTTTTACGCTTTAAAAAGAGTAAGATATACCCACGCTATCTGGCACATATTTGTATTGATAGGCGCAGGATCACATTTTCTGTCTATCTATCTTTACGTGATTTAATCATCTCCTTTTTCATTTCAGTGACCCTGAGCGAGTTGAAGCGAGAAGATTGCAGTTGTTTTTTTAAAAAATTACGCCTTTTTTAAAAAGATTACGCTTTTAAAACTAAGTTTTTTTATTTTTAGTAAGTGTAAGGTTTTCCATGGCGTCGTCTAATTCTGCTGCTCAGCCAGCACAAAATTCAAAATTTCGCGTTTTAACAGCAAGCTTGGTAGGCACCACAATCGAATTCTTCGATTTTTATATTTATGCCACCGCTGCTGTCATTATTTTTCCGTATCTGTTCTTCCCTACTAGTACAGATCCAATGACCGCAACCATTCAGTCTCTTGCGACTTTTGCCATTGCATTTATTGCCCGTCCGATTGGTGCAGCATTATTTGGTCATTTAGGTGACCGGATCGGACGAAAAGCCACCTTGGTTGCAGCTTTGCTAACTATGGGGATTTCAACCGTTGCGATTGGCCTGTTACCAACTTATGCGCAAATCGGAATT
Organism: Acinetobacter sp. YH16052; assembly: GCF_013417155.1. Lineage (GTDB taxonomy): Bacteria > Pseudomonadota > Gammaproteobacteria > Pseudomonadales > Moraxellaceae > Acinetobacter. The sequence continues at coordinate 2,485 of NZ_VPEO01000028.1, forward strand.
GCTGCGCCATTGTTACTTGCACTGTGCCGTTTAGGTCAGGGCTTGGGTCTAGGTGGTGAATGGTCAGGTGCTGTACTTCTTGCAACTGAAAATGCCCCTGAAGGCAAGCGTGCCTGGTATGGCATGTTCCCGCAACTGGGTGCTCCAATCGGCTTTATTCTGGCAACAGGTTCTTTCCTGACGCTTGGCGCTTTCATGTCTGAAGCTGACTTTATGGCTTGGGGCTGGCGTATTCCGTTTATCTCAAGTGCCTTGTTGGTAATTGTGGGTTTATGGATTCGTTTAAAATTGCATGAAACACCTGCTTTCCAAAAAGTGCTGGATAAACAGAAAGAAGTGAATGTTCCTTTTGTTCAGGTATTCAAAAAGCATTCCCGCATGCTGGTTCTGGGTACGATTGCTGCAATCTGTACTTTCGTTGTGTTCTATCTTACTACGGTATTTGCGCTGCAATGGGGAACCAAACAACTTGGTTATTCTCGTGAAGAATTCCTGCAATTGCAGTTAGTTGCAACTCTGTGTTTTGCTGCATTCATCCCGCTTTCAGCAGTATTGGCAGAGAAATTTGGCCGTAAGACTACTTCGATTGCGGTATGTGTCATTTCTGCGATCTTCGGTATCTTCTTTGCAGATATGCTTGAATCTGGCAGCACCTTGGTGGTGTTCCTGTTCTTGTGTATTGGTCTGGCGATCATGGGCTTAACTTATGGGCCAATCGGTACGGTATTGTCTGAAATCTTCCCGACTTCAGTACGTTATACGGGTTCTGCATTAACCTTTAACTTGGCAGGCATCTTCGGTGCATCATTTGCACCGCTAATCGCAACCAAGTTGGCAACGGCCTATGGTTTGTCTGCAGTCGGTTATTACCTGACCGCAGCATCTATCCTATCGCTTGTCGCGTTTTTGCTGATTCGTGAAACCAAGAATGATGATGTAAATAATCAGATCTAAGATTTTAGATTGATTCAAAAGCCAGCACTTGATGCTGGCTTTTTTTATCATTTCACAACAAAACTCGGCTACTTATCTCGTTAAATTTGCTCAACAATCAAATGAACTCAATTTAAAAAAATGAGGCAAGGCCATGCAGGATCTTATTGAATACCTCTCGCAGGAGCAGTTGGTCAATATCATTATTTTGCTGGAAGATGGTAAAAAATTAGAAGCTGTTCGCTATATCACCGAGAATACACCCTTGGATGAAGCTCAGGCGCTGCAAGTGATTGATGAAATTGTGCGGGAACATGATGTGGTCATGAAGCATGAAAGTACCGGTCCACGCTTTAGTGATGATGCCGGTGATATCGACCTGGTGACACCGCCACTGGAAATCCCCACCCATCCTAGTTTGAGCACATCCACAGAAGCTGAAATCACTGCGCAACAATTACGTGAAAATGTGCCAACCCGAAAAATCGAAAAGAAAATCTGGATGATGGCAGCCGTCGCAGTCGTGTTATTGATTCTGGTCTGGATTATCAGTTAACGCAGTACAGAATGCCGACTGAATTTAGATTAGTTCAATAATATCAATGGTAGGTGGCACCCGAAAACGGAAAGGTACACCGACCAAGCCGGTACCAACAGTGACGAACACATCTGCATGTTCATGACGGTACATGCCCTTTTTATGTCCCAAAATTGAAACCTTTTTCATGACGTAATTAGTTAGCCAAGGCAGCTCTACCTGTCCGCCATGGGTATGTCCAGACAACATCAGAGGACGCGTCGGCAGTTTTGGAATCATATCGACCGTATCAGGGTTATGCGAAAGAATCACCCAAGGCTTGTCCTGAGGCAAGTCGGGCAAACTGCGCATATCGGCTTTACCAGCCCAGAGATCACCCACGCCCAAAAGTCGGAATTCATCAAATTCGACAATTTGACCTTCAATATCCATAACCTGATTGACTTGCAATGCATAGTGCAATAATTCTCGAATTGGCGGTCCGGGATATTGCTCATCGTGATTACCATTGACCGAATAAACAGGAGCGTGAATCTCTTTTAAAATGGCCAGTTCCTGTGCCAGTTTATTTTCTGGCTCGTAAGTCCAGTCGCCAGCAACCACCACCAAATCAGGTTGAATATGATTTAATTTGTGTACAATTTGTCGCAACTGCCGCTCATGACCTGAAAAAAGACCAATATGCAAATCTGCAATCAGGGCGATTTTCACCGGCTGCTTTAAACGTTTATCTGCATTGATCTGATATTGTGTCGTTTTCACTTGAATTAAATGCGGCTCGATAAAGCGTGCATAAGTCAAAACCCCACTAAGCAAAAATACAAAAATGGCTTCATGCAGTGAATAATAACCCGTCCATCCAGCATAAATACTGAAGAAAACCAAAGGGATTAATAAATAGGCAAGATAAAAAGCCAGCAAATGACCAAAAGCTTTAAAGGGATGAATGGTTTCGGTACGTGATTGGCTCGACCATGCCTGAGCCACAGCCCAGATGGCTAAAATCGCCATTCCCAAATAAAAATAAAACAGTACGGAATTCGAATCCCACATAAATTGGCCTTATTCAGTCGAGCAGCAGATTACTGGCTTTATATTTATCTTTTCATAGCTGGCAATTATACTCAATTCTAATTTTTCATTCTTCGACTTATATGGCCACTGCTCCCCGCGATCAAGTTCACCTTCAATCCTCAAGTTTTATACGCACTCATCGCTATAAAACCGGCATTTTACTGAGCTGTAGCCTGGTACTGGGTCTGCCTGGGTGTAGCACCTTACCCAAGCAAACCGAACAGCCAAGCCAGATGGCATTTGAAACGGATACATCGCGAACCAGCCTGGCACAAATTGTTGAACCTTTACGTGATCAGAACATCGGGTTGACCGGTTATCGCGTGCTGTATGATCCGCTTGAAGCACTGGCTGCGCGGATTCAGCTGATTAATAAAGCGGAACGCAGTCTGGATCTGCAATATTACATCTGGGATAACGACCGAATCGGTGCCCTCGCCCTGCATGCGATTATTCAGGCAGCGGATCGTGGCGTAAAAGTGCGCCTGTTGATGGATGACAATAATGCCAAGAAAATGGAAGGGATTTATCTGGCCTTAAACCAGCATCAAAATATCGATGTCAAACTGTATAACCCCTATCGCTTCCGTAAATACCGTGCCATGGACATAGTGCTGGATTTAAAGCGCATTAACCGCCGCATGCATAATAAAAGCTTTATTGCCGATAACCAGATTGCCTTGATTGGCGGGCGCAATATGAGTAACCAGTATTATAATGTCAGTGAAAGCTATCAGTTCTCTGATGTCGATGTGATGCTGGTCGGTGCGGCATCGGATGAAATCATTCATTCCTTCGATGAATACTGGAATGATGATTATGCCTATCCGGTGCAAGAGGTTGTGAATCCACGGCATCATGCTTTACGTTTTCCAAGCTTAAAACAACAGCTAGAAACCCATAGTCAGGAGCCAGCGACTCAAAATTATCTGGATCTGGCCAATCGTTCCAGAGCCTTTGACCAATGGCTGGAACAAAACATTCAGCTGGATTGGGTTGAAGCCGAAGTAGTCAAAGATCCACCGAGCAAAATCAAGGCCAAAGCCAAAACCGAAGAACATCTCAATTTCCAGTTATTACAGCGTCTGGAAAAACCTGAACAAAGTGTCGATATTGTCTCTGCCTATTTTGTTCCGGAAAAAATTGGTGCAGACCGTTTAAAGAAACTGGCGAATGAGAATATCAAGGTTCGCGTCCTGACCAACTCTTTTAAGGCCAACGACGTTGCCGTGGTGCATGCCTTTTATGCCAAATATCGTCAGGATCTATTGGAAAATGGGGTGCAGCTGTATGAGTTCTTGGCAGCGCCAGAAGCTAATCACCTAAATGCTAATACAGAGGAAATTTCGAAAAAAGCCAAAGTTAGCCTGAAAGGATTGAGTCGTTCCAGCCTGCATGCCAAGTTGATGGCACTAGATCAAAAACAGGTGTTTATTGGTTCTTTTAACTTTGATCCGCGTTCAGCCTATTTGAATACTGAAATTGGTGTGTTGCTGAACAGTCCGTCTTTAGCACGTGCAGTACACGACACCATGGACAAAAATTTAAGCAAATATGCGTATAAACTGGTGCTGGATGCGAATCAGAACATTAACTGGAAAATCAAGAAAGCCAATGGTGACGTTCAAACGTTTACCAAAGAACCAAAAATGAAATGGTATCAGAAAGCTAGCCTTAAACTGGTGTCTTGGCTGCCAATTGAAGGTTTTATGTAAGCTGGATTCTTTGAACAGAAACCATAAAAAAGCCTCTTATTGAGGCTTTTTTAATACCCGTGACTGAAGTTCAACCAGGCCAGTCTGCATTTTTTCCTGGACCACACGGGTGAGGCTTTCAACCGTATGCCCTTCAGTGGCAATTGCAGGTAAAGCCACTAAATGTGCAATGACTTGCGGCATTTCCAGTACTTTTTTGACATGGGCGGCAAAACTGATGTCATTGACAAACGGCGCAACCATATCGAGTTCGCCCTGCTGATTCACATAACAAATCAGACAGATTTGTACAGGACGCTGCGCTTCAATCGCGGCGCCTAAAATCCGGCCATGCACTTTTTTGATGGCTCGCCCATCAGAAGTCGTCGCTTCAGGAAAGAACAGCACCGGAATATTCTGTTTCAGGAAACCGGTAATTTGTTCACGAATCCTGACGGAATCTCCTGAACCACGTTTAATAAATAAGGTACCCCCTCCCTTGGCCAATTTCCCTAAAATCGGCCAGTTCTCAATTTCTGCTTTTGCCAGAAAAAATACGCGCGCTCCGGAACCCAGAACGGCAATATCCAGCCAGGACACATGATTACTGACCCATAAGGCGGGTTCACGCGGAATCTCGCCATGTACCCGCACTTCGATATTGAATACTTTGCATAACTGGCGGCAAAAATGTTGCACATAGCGAGTATTGGTCGGGTTATTCGGATTTTTATATAAGCCATGACGAAAAACCAAATAGAACCCCTCACTGATGGTGGCCAATGAGGCGGTAATTTTCCGGCTATACAGAAAAAACTTGGCCAAGCCTTCGATATCTGGAGTCTGGTTTTGTACAGTTGAGTTCATAAAAACGTCATTAAATCCTAAGCGAGATACAGGGAATATCCACGAATTAAACTCATTCTATACTGTTCATTCGCAACTTGCATTGATAATAAAAATCGACCAATAGCATCTATATCTTCAATTTTAATTGGATTAAAAAATCATTCAAAATAAAACTATCGAAATATTAGATTGAAAAGGATCGTAGCCATGCCAGATCAAACCCAGCCCGCGAACGACACACTACAACCTTTACAAGTGCTCAAATATATTTTGGGCGGCACTTTCATCTATGCCGTGGTACTGGTAACACTTGCACAACTGTTTATCAGCGTACTCTAAACCAAAGCCGCGCTAATTCAGTATCTGCACAGCCCTTTTTCAACTACACTAAAGTTTTCAAGTGGAGATTGGCCTGAGTGGAATATTTACAACAACATCGAGGGAAAGAGCGCGTCATTCTGGTGAGTGTCAGCGTACAGATGCTGGATGACCTTGATGCTGAAGAGTTTCGTTTGCTGGCACAGTCTGCAGATGCTGAAATTCTGGAACATATTCATGCTCAGCGGATCAAACCTGACGCCAAATTTTTTATCGGCTCCGGCAAGGCAGAAGAAATTGCTGAACGTGTTGAAGAACTGGAGGCCAATTTGGTCATTTTTGACCATGCCCTGACCCCGGCCCAAGCCCGAAATCTGGAACAGGTGATCAAATGCCGCGTGGTCGATCGTACTGAACTGATTCTGGATATTTTTGCCCAGCGTGCTCGTACCTATGAAGGTAAGCTGCAAGTCGAACTGGCACAGTTACAACATTTATCTTCACGTTTAATTCGTAGTCGTGGCAATCTCGACAGCCAGAAAGGCGGGATTGGTTTACGTGGCCCGGGTGAAACCCTGCTGGAAACAGACCGCCGTTTGCTGCGTATCCGTATGGGACAGCTCAAGGCACGCATTGATAAAGTCCGCCAGACCCGGATGCAAGGCCGTGTGGCTCGTCAAAAAGCGGCTGTGCCGACGGTATCTTTGGTGGGTTATACCAATGCTGGTAAGTCTACCCTGTTTAATTTACTCGCCAACAGCGATGTCTATGCAGCCGATCAGCTGTTTGCCACTTTGGACCCAACCTTACGGCGTCTGGAATGGGATGGAATCGGCAATCTGGTACTGGCCGATACAGTAGGTTTTGTCCGTAATCTTTCCCATTCGCTGGTGGAATCCTTTAAGGCGACTTTGGAGGAAACCGTAGAAGCCACGCTATTACTGCATGTCATTGATTCAAGCAGCCCAGAAATGCTGGAGCAGATTGAAGCTGTAGAAAAAGTGCTGAAAGAAATTGGTGCAGATGTGCCGATCCTGCAGGTTTACAATAAAATTGACTGTAGCGGTGAAGAAGCCAAAATTATTTATCGACGCCCGGGTGAACCGGAACGGGTCTATGTTTCGGCACATAGTGGCGAAGGTATCGACCTGCTGCGTAAAGCGGTACATGAATCCTTGATGGGGCAACTACAGTCCTTCGATTTAATCCTGAAACCCGCTTATGGCAAGCTGCGTAACCAGCTCTATAGTTTGAATGTGATCCAGTCTGAACATTATGATGATGAAGGTCAGCTACATCTGCATATTCGAATTGCCCCACAAAAACTGGAACAGTTGATTAAACAGGCGCATTTACCTTTAGATGAAATTCTAGGCAAACAGGCGCAGCAATTTCAGCGTCCACTGGAAGCGTTTGAAATCCAGTCAAAGATCGAGTAAAACTTGATAAGTAAACTTATTAATATTAATGATCATAGCAATGAACTGGATAAAACGAATAGATTGGCCAGCATGGATCGGCACCCTGTTACTTATTATTGTCTTTCGGGAAGCTTCGGTCTGGTTAATGACCCAACTGAATCATCCTGAATTAGGCAATCTGGTCGGGTTATTGAGTCTTTTAATTGCGCTGTTTACCTGGCGCTACTTTGGCAAACTCCCCGCTCGCCTCGTGGATACCAATAACAAACTGATGAAGGAAAGTGCCTTTGCTTTCCTGCCTGTCAGTGCAGGTGCACTGATGATGCTGGTACATATGGGCCAGAAAATTCCGGCCTTTCTGTTCATCATGTTTTTCAGCACCCTGATTCCTTTATGGATTTACGCCAAAATGGCCAAGCGCTGGTTATAGGAGTTCCGCATGTTATCTATTTTGTATGGCTTTGCGGTTACGCTCAGCGCCTATCTGATTGCCAAACCCTGTAACCGGTTCATACCGCAAATTCCCGTCATCGTGTTCAGCATGTTCTTTGTACTGGCGATTTTATTTGTGCTAGGCATTCCTTATGAAAATTACATGGATGAAGTTAATCCGCTTTTCAACCATTTACTCGGCTATGTGACCGTCGCCCTGGCTATCCCTCTGGCCGCGATGCGCTACGATGACCTGCCGCTCAAAGCCATTATCGGCATTTTGGTTTTTGCCAGTATCAGTGCTGTCGCCTTACCGATGGGACTGGCTTATCTGCTGCATATGTCCTCTGCAGACATTATGGCGTTTGCTACCCGCGCAGTGACCACTCCAATTGCGATTAATATTGCCACCTTGCTGGATGCGCCCATCAGCATGGTCATTCTAATCGTGATTCTTTCTGGTGTGATTGGTGCAGCTTTTTCTCCATTTATTCTGAGACATATTAATGATGAGCGCGCTTCTGGACTGGCTTTAGGACTAGCCGCACATGCCATTGGTACAGCTCAGGCCTGGCAGCGCGGCAGTGTTGCAGGTCGTTATGCTGCCTTTGGCATGGCGGTAAATGCGGTCTTTACCGCGATCTGGTTGCCAACTTTTATACTTTATTTGCAAAAAATGTGACTAGTGAATCAAATTAATCATTTGTTTTATGTGGTAATCGTTCTTACTATAGAGTAAGAACTCTAATCCAACCTAGGAACAGATATATGAATAAAGTTCAATTTTTTTCAACTTTACTTTTAGCCTCTTTCAGCCATCTGGCTTTGGCCTCTGACCTTTCAGGGACATGGAGAAATATTGACGACAAAACTGGTTCACCTAAAGCATTCCTGGAAATTCGTGAGACGGCTTCCGGCGTCTATGCTGCCAAGATCACAAAAATCACCCCGCGTCCTGGATATACTCCGAAAGAAAATTGTGTGTCCTGTCCCGCACCTTATACCAATAAACCTATTCTTGGTCTGGATGTACTCACTGGCTTAAAGCACGTCGGCAATAACAGTTTTGCTCAAGGCAAGCTGCTTGATCCATTATCAGGGAATCTTTATAACACCAAGGCAAAATTAAGTGCCAATGGGAAACGTCTGATCCTACGTGGCTATATCGGCGTTTCAGCGCTTGGCCGTAGTCAAACCTGGATTAAGCAGGATTAATTCCTGCTTAATTAAAAAAATGTGATGGAGTTATGCTTTAGTAGATAGAAACTTGCATTTTAATGCATTAGGTTGTATGAATATTAAACATATGCTTTTTTCATGCAATATAGATTATGAAAGTGTATTAACGTAGTTTGCATCAGCATTCACCACATGGAATTAGGTGAATGTTCATAAAAAAATAAGGATAAGGATATCGCATGTATAAAATCACACTTTTAACTGTTTTTTCAGCTTCTTTATTCACTAGCTCTCTGGCCTTTGCTCAGGAGTTATCTGGTCTCTGGCAACAGATTGATGATAAAACCGGCTCACCTAAAGCATTGATTGACATGAAAATGCAGGCTGATGGCTCGTATACCGGAACGATTAATAAAGTCACACCTCGCCCAGGTTATACGCCACGGGAAAAATGTGTCAAATGTCCACCTCCTTATACCGATAAACCGATTTTGGGATTAGACGTCATTAAAGGACTGAAACCCACCACTACAAATAACTATGCACATGGCCGGGTACTCGATCCATTAACCGGTAAAATTTATGATTTAAAAGGCCGGATTTCTGCCAATGGGAAACGACTGACTTTACGTGGATATATCGGAATATCTGCGATTGGTCGCACACAAACCTGGATTCGCCAGGATTAATAAAAACAGCACTTTTGTGTTGAGGATATTTTATTCATCTATAAAAAAGGAATAAATATAATGAAACAAACTAAATTAGGATTAATGTTCATCGCTGCACTGATGACTGAGACTGCTTATGCGCAGGATCTGACTGGCATCTGGCAGCAAATTGATGATAAAACCGGCTCACCAAAAGCGATTATTGAAATTCGTCAAAATGATAATGGGACTTTTGCTGGAAAAATTATTAAAGTAACTCCACGTCCAGGCTATACCCCACAGAAAACCTGTAGTAAATGTCCTGCACCTTATACCAACCAGCCGATCTTGGGCATGGATGTATTGACTGGCTTAAAACATGTGGAAGGCACCAACAATTATGAAAAAGGTAAAGTGATTGATCCATTGGCAGGTAAAGTTTATGACGCTCGAGTGCGTCTAAATGCCAATGGTAAACGTTTAACCTTGCGTGGTTATGTGGGTGTGTCCGCTTTAGGCCGTAGCCAGACCTGGATTCGCCAAGATTAATACCTAATTCTCATTATTCAAAAAAGCTGCCAAATTGGCAGCTTTTTTTAGTGTATCAACTCTATAGTATTCAGATAAGTGTTGACTATTTTAGTAAGATTTCTAACATGAGCGGGCGATGATAAAAATTCTTTGGAATGACTCTCTATGTTTAAAAAAATATTACTTGCCGCGCTTACAGCAGGATGTATGACGAATTTGTGGGCAAACGATATTACCGGGACCTGGCAACAAATTGATGATAAAACGGGGGCGGCTAAAGCGATTATCGTCATTAGCAAAGAAGCAAATAATACCTATTCAGGCAAAATTGTAAAAATCACGCCTCGCCCAGACTATAATCCACGTGAAAAATGCAATAACTGCCCTGCACCTTATACCAATCAGCCTATTTTAGGCATGACCATTTTAAAAGGCCTAAAACTGGTTGAAGGCACCAAAAATTATGACAAAGGTCGTATTATCGATCCATTGGCAGGTAAAATTTATGATGCAAAAATGCGTTTAAACAATACCGGTAAACGTTTAACCTTACGTGCCAGTATTGGCGTTTCAGTTCTAGGCCGTAACCAGACCTGGATTCGAGCAGACTAAATTTTAAAACTAAAAAAGCCACGTAATCACGTGGCTTTTTTATGGAATGTGCTTACATCGCCGGATTATCCACTGCAAACATCTGCTGATCTTCTAGGCGGAATGCCATGAGTTGATTACCCCAGACACAACCGCCATCTACATTCTGAATCTTGTTCGAAATGGTTTTACCGTTCAAGGCGGCCCAGTGACCAAACAGGATCTGATGAGTTTGTGCGGCCTGTGATTCAAACTCAAACCAAGGTTTAAATCCTTCCGGCATCGGATCATCCAGCGCATCTTTAAAGCTGTATTCCAGACGTCCCTCAGCGTCAGTTAAACGCATTCGGGTGAGGTAGTTCACGATACAGCGAATACGTTCATGGCCTTGTAGCTGATCCGACCAAAGTGCGGGTTCTTTCCCGAACATTTCTTTCAGAAAATCATCCAGCACCTCGAAGTCATCATGAGCAATGATCGCTTCGACTTCTTGTGCCAATTGAGCAGTTTTTTCTGCACTCCAGATATTCGGAATTCCAGCATGCGTCAAAATGGTCTGCTCATTTGGAAATAGACACATTGGCTGTTTGCGCAGCCAGTCAATCAAGTCATCACTGTCGATCGCATCAATCACATCACGGATATTGTCTTTTTCTTTCACCGGTTTGATGCCGCGGGCATAAGCCAGCAAAGTCAAATCATGATTTCCCAAGACCGTCGCAGCTGCACCTTGCTCAGCCAGCTTTTTGATAAACCGCAATGCTGCAATTGAGTTTTCACCACGTGCAACCAAATCTCCGGCAAACCAGATAAAATCCCGATCTGCATCAAACTTGATTTCTTTAAGCAAAGCTTTCAAAGCCTCAAAACAGCCTTGAACATCCCCAATCACATAATTATATCGAGCAGTACGGTTCATCGTAATTTAAGCCACCATTTGATCTGAAAGTGCAACAAACTGTTCAAGTGTCAGTGTTTCTGGACGTGCCATCGGATCAACACCCGCTTTTTCAAAACCCTCTTCAACCAGCATACCCTTCAAGCTGTTACGCAGAGTTTTACGACGCTGGGTAAATACATGCGATACCAGTCGTGTCAGAGCTTTTTCATTCTTCGCCACAATCGGTTTAACTTTATAAGGCTCTAAACGGAATACCGCTGAGGTCACTTTTGGTGGCGGATTAAAAGATCCAGGTGGCACTTCGAACAGGAAAGTCGGTTTACAGAAATATTGAATCATCACCGACAGACGGCCATATTCTTTGGTATTGGGTGATGCGGTAATGCGGTCTACCACTTCTTTTTGCAGCATGAAATGCATGTCTTGCACTTTGTCACCAAATTCCAAGAGATGGAATAACAGTGGCGTTGAAATATTATAGGGCAAGTTACCGACCACACGTAATGGACGATCTTCCTGGAACAACTGAGAATAATCGTATCTCAAGGCATCGGCTTCAATAATGGTTAAACGTTCCGGATGCGGCACACGACCCGGCAGGCCAGCAGCCAGATCACGATCCAGCTCAAGTACGGTTAAGGCATCACATTCACCAATTAAAGGTGAAGTCAAAGCGGCCAGACCCGGGCCAATTTCCAGAATGTTCTGACCTGGACGCGGATTGACTGAGCGTACAATTTTGGCAATGACACGCTGGTCATGTAAAAAGTTTTGACCAAATCTTTTTCGAGCCTGATGCCCTTCATCTTTTGGGTTTAAGGCATTAATTTGATACATAAAAACATTTCCAACGTGAGTGATGAACAATAATCAGTGGCGCGCCAGATCGAGGGCTAAATCGACAGCAACGTGCAGGCTGGAACTTTTCGCAAGTCCCGTCCCCGCAAGGGAGAGTGCTGTGCCATGATCAACAGAAGTTCGAATAAACGGTAAGCCGAGGGTAATATTAATGGCTTCACCAAAGCCCTGTGATTTTAACACAGGTAAGCCCTGATCGTGATACATCGCCAGAACAGCATCAGTATCTTTTAGGTTTTCTGGAGTAAATAAAGTATCAGCAGGTAGGCTTAAACTCATGTTGATACCTTGGGCACGATAGCTTTCGAGTACCGGATTGATCACTTCAATTTCTTCCATCCCCAAATAACCGCCCTCCCCGGCATGCGGATTTAAACCGCAAACCAGTATATTCGGCTGTTCAATCTTGAATTTGGATTTCAGGTCGTGAATCAGAATATCAATCACCTGATGCAAGCGTTCAGGCGTAATCGCATCTGCCACGGCACGAAGCGGAAGATGGGTAGTGGCCAAGGCCACGCGTAAAGTTTTGGTGGCCAGCATCATGACTACACGTGGAACACCAGCAAATTCCTGGTAATACTCGGTATGACCACTAAAAGAAATGCCCGCTTCATTTATCACGGACTTTTGTACAGGCGCAGTCGCGACGCCGACACTTTTTCCTGACATGGCATAGTCTGCGGATCGACGCAGTTGCTCCAGTACATAAGCCGCATTGTTCGGATTCAGCTCACCCAATACGACGTCTTGCTGCACGGGAACATGCTCTACAAATAGCTGACCGATGCCTGAAGATGACTCCTGTCCTTGATATTCAATCAGCTCAACCGATAATTTGAGTACCTGAGCACGCTGCTCGAGCATATGAATATCCGCCAATACCACAATTGGGCGCTCATCAACACGATCTGCAAGACTCAGGCAAATATCAGGACCAATTCCGGCAGGTTCCCCACTGGTGACATATAAAGGCAGCATCATCTTCTCAATTTGGCAAAGCTGAGAAATATTATAACCCGATCACGCCTACGCTGTAGTAATCATTGCAAAGAGTACTTATAAATCAATATTTTGATACCATTGAAACTATGGTTACAAATATAGTTGCAGTTTTTGTAGCATATAAAGGCTTAGGTCTTTCTTTCACCAAGGAGATTAGATAAAATACAGCGCTTGAAATTTTAATTTTCATTTGTGATTCTTCACGTATTCGTTTAGAATCGCGTCTCCTTTAGTTTGGACAGATTCCATAGTCCAAACCAACTATAATAGGTAGTGGTTTAATGAAAACTCTCAGCGCTAAGCCAGCTGAAGTTCAACACGACTGGTACGTTGTTGATGCTTCTGGCAAAACTTTAGGTCGCCTTGCGACTGAAATCGCTCGTCGTTTACGCGGTAAGCATAAAACTTCTTATACTCCTCACGTTGACACTGGCGACTACATCGTTGTTATCAATGCTGAAGAAATCACTGTGACTGGTAAAAAGTCACAAGATAAGAAATACTATCGCCACACTGGTTTCCCTGGTGGTATCCGTGAGACTAACTTTGAAAAGTTAATCGCTCACAAACCAGAAGCAGTTCTAGAAAAAGCTGTTAAAGGTATGTTACCTAAAGGTCCTCTTGGTTATGCAATGATCAAGAAAATGAAAGTGTATGCAGGTACTGAGCATCCACACGCTGCTCAACAGCCACAAGTTTTGGACATCTAAGGGATAACAGCACATGGCTACTAATTATGGTACAGGTCGCCGTAAGACCGCAACTGCACGTGTTTTCCTATCAGCTGGTACTGGTAAACTCGTAATTAACAACCGTACTCTTGAACAGTATTTCGGTCGTGAAACTGCTCGTATGGTTGTTAACCAACCACTTGAGCTTCTTGAAGCTACTGACAAATATGACCTTTACATCACTGTTGCTGGTGGTGGTATTGGTGGTCAAGCAGGCGCTATCCGTCACGGTATTACTCGTGCATTGATCGCTTCTGACGAAACTTTAAAACCTGCTCTTCGTCAAGCTGGTTTCGTTACTCGTGATGCTCGTGAAGTTGAACGTAAGAAACTTGGTTTACGTAAAGCTCGTAAACGTCCTCAGTTCTCTAAACGTTAATTCGTTTACCGAATCGGACAAAAAACCCTGGATTTTCCAGGGTTTTTTTATGGCGGTTAGTGGGTCATTTAGAACTTTTTTCTTGTTATTGTTCATGTACATCCTTACCCCATACCCCTTCGTGACACCAGAATGACTTCATCAAATAATAATTTGCAATCCCAATACAGATAAACAGCAAAATGACAGGAAGCTTGATCAGCATCTTATTTTCCTCCAGTTGTTTTTCTTCTAATCTACCTCGGCTCAAGCCGATTGATCTTTGATGCTTGGTGCTTTTTAGGTTGAATTTTAGTATCCTAGTCTATTCATTAGAAGCTCATCAGGATTTATGTCAGTCGAAAGCGCGCCTCTTCAAGGAATCACTCTTTATAGTCATGCCGATGACTTTCGTTCCCATTGGATTCGCTATGTGCTTACCGAAAAACAGATTAAATATAACCTGATTTTGGTGGATGCCGATGATGAGGATCTGGCCAGCCTTAATCCTTATAATCAATTGCCGATGCTGATCGAAAATGAACTTAAATTATTTAATACTTCGATTATCTCAGAATATGTAGATGATCGTTATCGTCAGAATAAACTGTATGCCGATGCTCCGATGCCCCGGGCAGAGCAACGACAATACATCTGGCGCTTTGAAAATGACTGGCTGAAGCTGGCTGATATCATGTTATGCCATCCTGATACGCTGGATAAGAAAGCCAGAACTCAGGCACAAAAGCAGTTACAGGATATCCTGATTTCACTGATGCCACTATTCCAGCATTTTCCCTATTTTATGTCTGAACAATTTAGTATCCTGGATTGTATGCTGGCACCAATTTTTATCCGTCTGAAACAGATGGGCGTAGAATTACCACAGCAGCAATGCCGTCCGTTTTATTTATATTGCCAACGAATTTTCAGTCGTCCTGCCTTTGTAAAATCCATGACATTGCAGGAAAAGAACCGTTATTCAGCGCAACTCAAGCACCCGTAGAGAAACCTCATGTCCGAACAAGAATTCAACCTTAGCCCTACCCGTCCCTATATGGCACGTGCAATCTATGAGTGGGTTTGCGATAACAATATGACGCCTTACCTGCTGGTGGATGCCACACGCCCAAATACCATGGTTCCTGAGCAGTTTATTAAAGACGGACAGATTGTCCTGAATATTGTGCCACATGCCGTACATGCGCTGCATATGAGCAATGATGCCATTAGCTTCTCGGCTCGCTTTGGTGGCGTTTCTCGTGATATTTATGTTCCTATGGCAGCAGTACTCGGTATTTATGCACGTGAAAATGGTCAAGGTTTATTCTTTGATCCAGGTGAATATGAGCATACACAAAATGATGAAGATGCTTTAAAATCAAGCACTGAAGAACAAACTGAACAACCAAAGAAAAAACCGACTTTAAGACTATTAGATTAAAAATAATGGAGCAAGTGAATGGCTTTTGATTTAGTACAATATTTTGTTGAACAGATAGAGACTCAAAAGCCTGAGCTTCTAAAAGACTATACAAAAGAAGAAAGACGAAAATATATATCAGAAATCAATGCCTTAACTTTAGGTAAACTTATTACTGAATGGCGTCATAACCCACAAAAAATTTATAATGAAATCAACCATCCTGATGAATTATATATCCTGGAAATCGTGCGTCATCTCGCTACCAGTCCGGAAAATCAATCCACTCTGGATCGAGCCCAGCTTGAGTACAGCACTTCAGAAATTTTTCATTTACAGCTTATTGAATTAAAACAACTGCATGATACCGGCAACCATAATATCCATAGCATTCAGGAATTACTGACCGGGCAAATTGAACATTTATCTGGTCAAGCAGATGATTGGGTTTGGACAACAAACAAGCTAACAGAACTCAAAGGCTCTAAACCAATTGTGCAAGAAGAGCTATCATTGGAAGCATCAATGAAGGAGTTTAATCAAATGGTAAGCCAGAATCAGCAGCATCAAGATATCGAAGAAGTGATTGTTGTCGACACCCCAAAATGGGCAAAGATTGTTGAACCAATCGTAGCGATTGCCATTCTTTGGGTATTAATCGCAGCCGTAATGCGTGTGTTTGGCTAAAATAATCTGCAATAAAAAACCAGCGATTCGCTGGTTTTTTATTTTTTAGGATTTATAAGATAGGACTGTAAAATCTTTTAGATCAAACTATATCGACCGGATAACACTAGTCATATTAACGCGAATCATCCTTCTAAAAAGACTTTAATAAGGTTTTAGATAAATACTTCTATACACTTAAATTAATAAGTTCGTGGAGCTCGATAGGAAATGAATGCATATAGAAATCAGAATCAAAAATAAAAGACTTATTTCTAAAAACCACACATAAAAAATCCCCCTCTGCTAATGCGGAGGGGGATTTTGGAATAATGAGCTGGCGATGACTTACTCTCACATGGGTAACCCCACACTACCATCAGCGCTAAGAGGTTTCACTTCTGAGTTCGGGAAGGGATCAGGTGGTTCACTCTTGCT
>NZ_VPEO01000029.1:0-19070 GCF_013417155.1 Acinetobacter sp. YH16052
CGCGACTCATGAGTGCTCGGTTATATGCGGGCCAATTGGTTGTGCGGTAGATTTTCTGTGTAGGCTTCTTCATTTGAAAATTATATCGCTGAAAAAGCCTTTACAGATAGGTTTGTGCAACAAAGCCGAGTCAGACTATTATTCCGGATTAGGTAAAACCACTGTTCATAGCACCTCGACCACTTCCATAGGGACGGTAAATACCCCGACCAACAATATCAATGTAGAGGGTACAGACAACAATATTGATATTACGAGTGAATTGCTGAATGAAGCACCAGTCAATTCAAACACCAACCAAAATCCTCAGCGCTGTCTTAATTTAAGTAACAGACCAGGAGAATCACAATGCTGAATTTCTCCTCGACCAGAAGACATATATCTTTCATGAGCGCCACTGTCCTTTTCAGCTCTTTTTTAACGGGCTGCACGGGTTTAGCGCCCTCAAACAAGAAGCCAGTTAGCCTGGTACAAGGCCCCCCAATTACCGATATTTTTACCCCTTTTGATATGGCTTTATCCTGCCTAAAAGGACAATTACGTAGTGATGTGAGTTTCTCCGTAGGGGCAATTTTGGATCAAACCGGTAAGGATGTAGTTACCAATGGTGGCAGCGGAAAAATGGTGACCCAAGGTGCGGGAGATATGGTGCAATCTGCCTTGTTTCAGGCAGGGGTAAGCTTAATGAACCGGCGTGATCCCCGGATTATCGAAAGCGAAGCCAAGTGGGGCATTCGTGATCCCAGACAAATCCAGGCCTCTGATTATTATGTGACAGGCAGTATTAACAGTCTGGATTTTATTCCGGGTGGTGGTTTTGACATGCAGATCGCTGGTGTCGGTCCGAATTATAGTCAAACCCGGATTATGGTCGGTCTGGATTTATCTTTGACCGATACCCGTAGCAGTAAAGTCGTGGGCAATGTTTCATTGCAGAAGCAAATTGCTGCACAGGATTATGGCTTGAGTGCAGGTAGATTCGCTGGACGTACACTCTTGAACATTCAGATTGGAAAAGGAGAACGGGAGGCAACTAACTTTGCCTTGCGCCAAATGTTGAATCTGGCCACTTTTGAATTGCTGAGTCAGGTCGTCCCGCCCGCCGTATTTGAAAGCTGTCGTGCGCAGATACCGCCAGAGTTCGGTCAATTGAACTTAACCCGAAGTTCTGTGGCACTGCATAAGTACAAGAAAAGCCAGCAACAAAATAGTACAGCTTCAAGTAGCGCTGTTCAGGAGTCAGTCTCAAGCCAGGCAGACTCATCCAATGAAAAAAATAAGTTAACCAACTCCCCGAGTAAAGATACAAAACCGCCTAAACAGAAAGAGTCCGAGGTGATTCAAAACCCTGAAGCAGAGCCTGAAATGAGTAAACAGGACTTGATTAAATATATCAGCAAGAAGCAGCATCCACCTTCTTCAAATGAAAAGAATGAAGAAAAAGATACTCAAGAAGAAGCTGCTAAAGAACAAGAAGATGAAAAAACCACAACGCTATGGGAGGTTAATCCTGATGTGGTCGAAAATTACTGGTCTAGCACCCAACGTGATTAAGAATATTTAAAAATGGGCTCGCTCCCATTATAAGAAGGAGTACTTAGCGAGAGGTACTTCAAAACAAAAGTAGGAAGAACAACGATGAAAAATACGATCAAAACAATCGCTTTATCCGTCGCCTTTCTGTCTAGCGCAGGTATGGCATACGCCCAAGATGGTGAAACACCTACTGATGTCACCGTAGATACAGGCTTACAAGCTACCCTGGATTCTATTTCTCAGCAGGTTGAAAATGGTTCTGCTTTGAATCTTGCAGTGAATACAGGTGATGTTGATGCAAGTGTCGATTTAGAAGCAATTGCAGAAGCTACAAGAGAAGCACCAGACGCCATTAGTTCAATTGAAGGTACAATTGAAACTACTGCGATTGGTGCCGCGAATACAGGTAGTATCAGTATTGAGCAGGGTAGCTACAATAAGGTGGTATCAGACATATCAGATGCCACGGATAACTACGACTACAGTGCAGTAACCAGTGCAACTAATAATTCTGAAACTCTAGAGGAGCTATCAGAGGTTTCGGATAGTTCAGATATCTCGGAAGTTATAAGTTCGACACTGAGTACTGACTATAGTGAGGAAATCAATGAAACTTTAAGCAATTATAGTGTCGCGAACATTGCTTATAATGCGGGTGCTATTGATGCATCTGTAAGTGCTATTTCAGAAGGAACTCAAACTGCTATTAACAACAGCATCACAACTACCGCTATCGGTGCTGTGAATAGCGGTAGTATCAC
Source organism: Acinetobacter sp. YH16052 (assembly GCF_013417155.1). Lineage (GTDB taxonomy): Bacteria > Pseudomonadota > Gammaproteobacteria > Pseudomonadales > Moraxellaceae > Acinetobacter. Next base: position 2,298 of record NZ_VPEO01000029.1, read on the forward strand.
TGTGACTGTTAAATAAACTCTTTTTTTCGAGGTAAACACAGGCCTAACTATTGGCAGATAGTTAGGCCTCTTTATTTTATAATAACATCCACATAAATTGTTGTTTATTCATCGGATAAAAAAAGTACTTATTGTTTAATACTCTCTATTTCAGAAATTGAATAGCTTGGCGCTTAAAAGTAAGTCATTTATCTAGGATCAAATCTGGAAGAATAAATAAGAATTTAGGCTGAGCTATAGCCGAGTTTTGGATACTTTAAATTTATATCATCAGAAAAACGCAATAAAAAAAGAGCGCATCAGCGCTCTTTTGAAATTCATTGGCGAGCTTAGCCGCGAACGAATTCAACTGTACCATTTGCCAAAGACTTCACGCGTGCCAGTGATTCCACACGGTAGCCTTTTTCAAGCAGCAAGTCACGACCTGGCTGGAATGATTTTTCAATCACAATGCCAATACCGACTACTTCTGCATTTGCCTGGTGGATCAGGTCTGCAAGACCTAAAGCCGCTTGACCATTAGCCAGGAAATCATCGATCACTAAAACTTTATCGGTTGAGCTGATGTGTTTATTTGAAATCGCGATTGTGCTTTCAGTCTGTTTGGTAAATGAAAAGACTTTAGAACGATATAAATCATCTTTCAGGGTGAGAGACTGGTATTTACGTGCAAAGATCACAGGTACGCCAAGCTCTAGGCCGGCCATTACGGCAGGTGCAATACCTGATGCTTCAATCGTAATAATTTTGGTAATACCAGCATCCTTAAACAGACGCGCAAATTCTTGACCAATCAGTTGCATCATGACTGGATCAATCTGATGGTTTAAGAAAGAGTCTACTTTCAAAACTTCTTCAGAGAGGACGATGCCTTCAGCCAAGATTTTCTGTTCTAGTGCATGCACGGGAGAATCCTCAAGAGCAGGTGCTTTTTCAAGCAAAAGCGTATTGTAAAAAGCACCCGGAAAAAATCAAGTGAAATTCGCCAAAAACTTAGTTGCTTGCACCTTTATAGTCAGTTAACAGTAAACCATAGGAGGTTTTCTTGTCGACATGCGAAACTTTGACTGGAAGATAGTCAAGTTTTGGTGCCAGCCAGAAAATGGTTTCACGACCTGGTTTGCTATGTTTCATCACCACTTTAATGGTATTAAAAGATCCGTATTTGGTACTTATAGTCTCTGAACCCTGTTTGACAAACTTGCGGCCTTCAACTTCTTTAGCATCAGCGATGTAGTAATTTGCTTTCAGGCCTGAATTTTTTAAATCTTCACGGATCTGCAATTCCGCATTCAACTCATCCAGAACATCTGCTCTCCAGGCAAAAGAACGTTTTTCATCATCTTTCTTGGTACTGATAGTTTTGCTGGAAGGATTGAAATTAATACTCATAGTGTTGTTATGCACCAATACTTTACTACTGCGACTGAAACTGCTTGAGCCGATCTTGCCATTATTAAAAGTAAAGCGGCTGGTTTCGGTTGCAGAGGCAATCCCTCCAGCTTTTGCAGCAAAGACATAAGTCCAGTTATTGCCAGATTTACTTAGAGTCCGTGTTGCAGAACCCATGTTCTTGCCATTATAGCTAAATTGATAACTGGCCTGAAAAGGAGTCATGGCAAAAGCCTGGCTAGAAATACCAGTGAACAGTATCGCGCTGCTCAGACCCGTGGTCATCACTAAAGTTTTGAATACAGTCTTCGCCATCAGTTATTTTCCTATATTGGTTAAACGGGCAAAAAATATCATTTATTGCACCCTTTATTATTTGGGCAAAATATGGAAGTTGAAGGGATATTTCTGCCAAAAATGTATATTTCATGTAGTTTTATGGAACTTTTGTTCAAAAACTACGTTTGACATGATTTAAGAAGGATCTTTCTGTTTGATAGGGGTGACCCGGTTGTCATCCATCTTGTCTTCATCCCAGTTCTCTTCCTGATCTTGGGAAAGTTTTCTAAACAGGGCGGCCAGATTGACATTACCAATCACCACCAGTTCGGCTTCACGAAGTACTGCGTGATTCACATGAACTTTGCCCAAGGTATCAATGACCGATCGGCTTTTACCTAACCAGCGATTTAAATCTAGATAAAGCAAGTCATCGATGACTTTAATCACGCCCACTTTTTCCAAAATCATTCCCAAAGGATCTTTATTCAAGACACGTTGATAGAAGAACAGGCCAAAACGCACGCCAAGTTTATACAGCATATTCGGATATTTGGCTTCAATCAGCTGGGTATCACTAATTTGCTCGAACACGATCAACTGGGTGGTTTTATTCAGTTCCATCTGTACCAGTTTCAAATCAACCGATAAAGTGACAATCAGGCCTTTATAATCCAGTGTTGCGTAGAGACGCAGCCAGTCTTCATGTAAATCTGCGTGTAAGTCTTTCAATGCATCGACATTGTCTGTGACAAAGCGCTGAAAGGTTGCATTTAGGAAGACTTGCGATAGGGGAAATTCACGCTCATCTTCAATAAATCCTTCCGCCCTCTGATACACTTGGCGGATTCGGTTGGAAATATTGGAAATTAGCGTTTGCATACTGAAGCGTCCTGGCAACTTTATTTTTGACTCGGGATGTATCTTGTCGAATTGTATGAAAAATACAAGCGTTCATGCTTGAAGTTTAGCAAAATAAATAGCACCATTTTTATAGTTTTAGTTATGTAACGTTGAAGATTTGATGGATTTGGCATTTTAAAAAGATAAATGACGAATCCGTTTATTTTTAATCTTTCAAATACTTTTTTGGGGAGCTGAACTCATTATTGAGTTTAGGCGAATGTGAAAAAACGATGATACTCATGCCTCTGGTCAGAACTTGGTGGAAAGATCCAGTGTTTAGCAGTGCGTTGCTTGCCGCAGGCATTCTGCATTTGATCGTGCTGACACTGGAATTTGGTATGCCGCAAGATCGGGATACCAGTACCAAAGAAATCGCGGTCAGCTTGCGCCAGACTGATGAAAAAATTGAGCATGCTGATTTTCTGGCCCAAACGGACCAGCAGGGTTCCGGCCAGTTTAGAGAAGCTCATCGCATGTCGAGTGATATGCCATCGCCGTTAATGGAGCAACATGCAGGCGAAGAACTGCAAGAAAGTCTGGATATGCTGCAACAGCAACAGGAACTCAGTTTTGAAGAAAAAGTCCTGATGACCACCTTGAGTTGGCAAAAGCAGGCGGAAGAAAATCAGCGTAAAAAAATGCAGGAGCAATTACAGAGCCAGTTTCAGGCCAAAGCGGCCATGGTCGCCAGTCTGGAAGCGCAATATTTACAGCGTCAGCAAAATTTCAGTCGTCAGCAAAAAATTAAGACTGTGGATGGTATTCAGTCCAAGCAGGATGTTTCGGCCGCCTATCTGGAAAAGTTCCGCGAGAAAGTGGAATTTTATGGTAACCGCTACTATCCGGAAGCAGCCAAGCAGCAGAATCTGGCAGGGGAAGTGCGGCTGATGGTGATCCTGAACCAGAATGGCGGAATTCGTGCCATTCGACTGATTGACAGTTCGGGACATGCCATGCTGGATGAAGCAGCCAAAGCTTCCGTGCGTAAGGCAGCGCCATTTGGTGCTTTCGACAGTAAAATGAAAGAAATTTCCGAACTGCGAGTGATTCGTACCTGGCGTTTTGACCCGGCAGAAGCGGAGTTTGAAGTGCGTTAAAGTTGATATTTACCAAGACCTCTCCCTAACCCACTCCTAATAAGGAGAGGGAACTATATCTATAATGTTTAACAATCATAGGATTCTAATGAATGTTCTCCCTCCCTCTGGGAGGGAGTTAGAGGGAGGGCAACTTTCATTAAAAAAAAGCGAGCCTTGGTCCGCTTTTTTTAATATTCAAATTTTAGTTCTGTTCCAGATAAGGATTTTCAAAACCCAGCTTGGCCAGAATCTCGATCTCAATGCCTTCCATTTCTTCTGCATCTTCATCTGAATTTTCATGATCATAGCCCATTAAGTGCAAGGTGCCATGAACCAGCATATGGGTAAAGTGAGTCAAAGGCGCTTTGCCCTGTTCACTCGCTTCACGTAATACCACCGGAATACAGATCACCAGATCACCAATGGGAAATGCATCCAGAAACTGTGCCATTTCATCTGGAAGTTCACTCGGAAAAGACAGGACATTGGTCGGTTTGTCCTTGCCTCGATATTCCAGATTCAGTTTATGACTTTCGTCATTGTCGACACAGGCAATTCCGATTTCGCAATTACTCTGAGTGCCGATATGACGTAAAGTGGTTTCTACAACCTTTTTAATATAGGCACGTTTCAGTACCAGTTCAGGCGACTGAAAGTCCTGTTGTAAGGAAAGACTAAGTTTCAACACAAATCCTTAAGTTTAAAGCTTAATGCTGTGCGTCTGCCGCAGCATCATTTTCAGCGATCAAGGCATCCTGACGTGCTTTACGTTCGGCACGTGCTTCAGCACTTAAACGCTGCTGTTCACTGTCCCAGCCTTCGTAGGCTTCGACAATTTTCTGTACCAGCTGATGACGTACCACATCACGCGAATGGAAACGGGTGATATGAATTTCAGGAATTTTATCAATCACACGCAAGGCATGTGACAGACCGGATTGCTGACCACGCGGTAAATCTACCTGAGTTACGTCGCCGGTAATCACGGCACGTGAACCAAAACCTAGGCGGGTCAGGAACATCTTCATCTGTTCTGGGGTGGTATTCTGCGCTTCATCCAGAATCACGAAAGAATGATTCAAGGTACGGCCACGCATATAAGCAAGCGGAGCCACTTCAATCACCTGACGTTCAATCAACTTGGCCACTTTTTCAAAGCCGAGCATTTCATACAGCGCGTCATACAAGGGACGTAAGTACGGATCGATTTTCTGGGTTAAATCCCCCGGCAGGAAACCAAGTTTTTCGCCGGCTTCAACTGCAGGACGAACCAGCAGAATACGCTGGATTTCATTGCGCTCCAGCATGTCCACGGCAGCCGCAACAGCGAGGTAGGTTTTACCTGTCCCGGCAGGGCCAATACCAAAAGAAATATCACTTTGCAGAATGCGCTGTACATAGCGTTTCTGGTTGGCACCACGCGGATTGATCCGGCCCTTACGGGTTTGCAGCCAGACATTGTCCAGCCCCGTATGTTCCTGATCATCCAGATCTTGCTGAAGCTCGCGGTCAGTCTGGCTGCCCTGAATCATCAGATGTAAAGTATCTGCACTAATCTGCTGACTATGTTCAGATTCTTCATGAAGACGTTGCAAGAGCATTTCGGCTCTCTCAACGGCATCGATTCCACCATCAATAATAAAACTTTCTCCACGATGGGAGATTTTGACGTCTAAACGTTGTTCAATTTGCTTCAAATGGCCGTTATAGGCACCTAACATGGCTTGTATACGGTCCATCGAAATTCCAGGAAAAGCTACTGTACGTCGAATCGCTGCAGTCAAGAGTGTTCCTTATGAAGTGTGCGTTATATGCTCTACATTACGCCACGTCAGGCTCAAGATTCAAGAGCTCACCGTAAACTAAATTCAAAGTTTTAATTTCGGTAATTTCAATCTCGGCAAAGCGGCCTACCCAGGCAGGGTCACCAATAAAGTTAACATAACGGGTATTGTCCGCCGTACCGACCAGAATATTCGGATCTTTATCAGAAACTTTTTCGATCAGTACACGCTGGATGGTCCCGAGCATGGCATCCGTCTTGTCAATGCTTGAACGCTTAATCCATTGCTGAACTTTGGCCAGACGTTCTTTTTTGATATCTTCAGAGATCGTATCTTCCAGTTCTGCCGCAGGCGTACCCGGACGTTTTGAATAGATGAAACTATAAGAATGGTCGAAATCCAGATCCTGAATAAACTGATAAGTCTCTTCAAAGTTTTCATCTGTTTCACCCGGGAAGCCAATGATAAAATCTGAAGATAGGTGCATGTCAGGGCGAACTGCACGTAACTTTTTAATCTTTTCGATATAGACATCAATGGTGTGGTTACGCTTCATCGCTTGCAACACATCATTGGAACCGCTTTGTACCGGCAGATGCAGATGTGAAACCATTTGTGGCAGGTCACGATAACACTGGATCAGGTCGTCATTAAATTCCAGTGGATGCGAGGTAGTATAGCGAATCCGGCCAATGCCCGGAATATCTGCAACCAAACGTAACAGATCGGCAAAGGTACAGATATTACCTTCAAAAGTTTCACCGCGATAACCGTTTACATTCTGACCTAAAAGTGAAATTTCACGTACGCCTTTTTCTGCCAAACCCGCAATTTCAGCCAGTACATCATCTAGTGGACGAGACACTTCTTCACCACGCGTATACGGCACCACACAGAAAGAACAGTATTTAGAACAGCCTTCCATAATCGAAACAAAGGCTTTATAGCCTTCAACACGCGGTTCTGGCAGAAAGTCGAATTTCTCGATATCGGGGAAGGAAATATCCACCAGTTTGATTTTTTCTTTTTTCGGCTTTTCGATCTGCTCAAAATGCTGATCCAGCATTTGCGGCAAACGGTGCAGGGTTTGTGGACCAAAAATCATATCGACATAATTGGCACGTTTCTGGATGTTGTCGCCTTCCTGAGACGCCACACAACCACCAACACCAATAATCAGATCAGGATTTTTATCTTTAAGCTTACGCCAGCGGCCTAGCTCGGAGAATACTTTCTCTTGGGCTTTTTCACGGATCGAGCAGGTATTCATCAGCAGAATATCGGCATCTTTAGGATCGGTGGTCAGCACATAGCCATGAGAATCGCCTAACAGGTCTGCCATACGGTGACTGTCGTACTCATTCATCTGACACCCTTGTGTTTCGATGTACAGTTTCTTGACTGAAGCATCGCTAACAGGGGTGTGCGCTGGCTGGGTAACAGTGTTTTCTGAGGCAGCTGGGGCACCATTCGGAATGAAGGTTTGAACCGTCATGTAGGCTCCTACAAGGTAATACGTTGAAAGAGTGAACGAACAGCCTGATTGATGCATCAAACAGGTGAATAAAAATTCAATTCACAGACTGAAATCTTGGAAAGGCGCATATTTTAGCAGGAAAGTCGCTTAAACTTATAGCCCAAATTAACTGTGGAAAAATATTGATTTATGGGCAAAAATTGTCTGTAGATTAATATTGCTTAATCATAAGGTTACATAACTGAACAATAGAGTTGGTTATAATCTTCAAACTAGCTCTTATGATATGCAACATGGGCAAAGCATAAAATCGATGATAGAAGGCAAAGGGATGTTGAAACACACTAAAACTATGTATAAATACTATAAATTAATTACTTTAAGTGTGGCATGTATCTGTTCAGCGAGTACACAGGCAGCAGAAGAACAATTTAATGATGCCTTGCGTGCAGCCAATGCAGGTAATACTGAACTGTTACAGCAATATCGTCTGTCTATGCAGAATGATGCCTTGGGCTATTATCCGGAATACTGGATTTTAAACCAGAATCTTGCCATGCAGCCTGTTAGTCAGATTATCAGTTTTGCCCAGCGTTACCCTCAATCCGCCATGGCTGAAAAGCTGGCAGCAGACTATGTCGAAGAAAAGGTAAAAATGGCAGACTTTAGTACTGCTCAACCGGTATTGCCTTATGTAACCAATGCTGATCCTGCCGAAGCCTGTGCAGTGGCACAAGTGCGCGCCAAAGCTGGCGATGAACTGGTCTATGCCGAGTTTAAAGAAGTATGGTTAACCACCAATAGCCAACCCGATTCTTGTACTGGTTTAGGCCGGATGATGCTATCCAGTCCACTCATGACCTCAGAAGACCGTCAGCAGCGACTCTGGGGACAACTTCGTGCCGGACAGTCAGGTCAGGCCATTGCGACAGCGCAAGGCATTGGTCTAAATCTGTCTCTGGCACAACTGAATTCGATTCAGGCCAATCCCACTAATTATTTGTGGTCTGCGCCTAAAAGTACTGCGGCAGAGCATGCCTATCTGATTTATGCGCTGGGACGTCTGGCCGATAGCGATTTGGACTCAGCTTTGTCTATCGTCAAGCGGACCGCGGAAGGTACACCAGTACAGGTACAACGCGCCTTATATCGTGCTGTCGGTTATATCGGTGGTACCACAGTCATGAAAAACAACTTCAACCGGGAAGTGTTAAATGCGCTAGATGCCAGCTATGGTCTGCCATTTAGCCCGGAAGAAGCCGAGATTTATGCGCGTCAGGCGATTCGTTTTAGTGCCTGGGAAAGCCTGATTCGTGCGATTGACAGCATGAGCGTCAACCAGAAGCAGGAAGATCGCTGGCAATATTGGCTGGCTCGTGCTAGTGAACAACGTGCTGACCGTGCTTCCAAGCAGGCAGCAGAAAGTATTTATCGTAAGCTGGCGATCGGAGATGACTATCACAATCTTTTGGCACGCGACAAGCTGGGGCAGGTGACCGCGAGTACACCAACCCCGGCACAGCCATCCAATCAGGCTATGCAGCGCTTGAATCAGGATATTCATTTCCGCCGTGCTTTCACTTTACGTAATATCAGCGCCCCAGAGAACTACATTAACCGTGAATGGAACTGGGCAGTACGTCAGGCTTATCTGAAGAAAGATGATGACCTGTTGCTGGCTGCGGCAAAGCGTGCCATGGACATGGGTTGGCATGATCGGGCCATTTATGCTGCCGACCGTACCGCGAACAAACATAACTACAATTATCGTTTTCCAATGCCACATCAGAATTACGTGGTCAGCCATAGTCGTAATGCCGGCATAGATCCAGCCTGGGCCTACGGGTTGATGCGTCAGGAAAGCCGTTTCAATACTGTGGCACGTTCACATGTAGGTGCGGGTGGTCTGATGCAGATTATGCCGGACACGGCCAAGCTGGTGGCACGTCAAATGGGTGAAGCTTATAACCCGGCGGCACTCACCGATATGAATACCAATATTCGCTACGGAACATTCTATTTATCTACGATTCAGCGTCAGCTCAGCGATAGTCCGGTGCTGGCAACGGCAGGTTATAATGCTGGCCCAAACCGTGCCCGCCGCTGGCAGCCAGAATTTCAGGGGATTGCCGCAGATCAATATACTGAAAGTATTCCTTTACTTGAAACCCGAGATTATGTGAAACATGTCATGACCAATGCCACGCATTACGGTATCTTGTTAGGACAGGGGGCACAGTCAGTGGGTAAACGCATGCAACTGATACCATTACGTAATACACAATAAAATTAAAATTATTGGGGGATGGTGATTTATTCATGAAAATAATGAAGGATCGTCGAGTCTGGGCTGGATCGGTTGCGCTTGTAGTATTGGCCAGCAGTCAGGCAGCCTTTGCTGCACCAACAGACTATGTCATGGATGTACAAATGGTCCCGGCCTTATGTAGCTTGTACCCGGAATATGCCAAGAAGCGAAAATGTCTGGAAGGTTATTCGCTGAATATCTCCGGCTTATATCCTCAGACCACATCACAAAATTGCACGACCAATAGCTCTGCGAAACTGTCACCACTGCAGTCCAAGGTAGTGGCCAGGATCATGCCGGATGACAATACCCGGACAATTTTATGGCGCAATATCGGTGGCTGCGTGCCGATGAATGCCAGTCAGTATTTCCGGACGATTATCAATTATGCAGATCGTCTTAAAGTGCCTGCGGAACTAACGGAACAGGAAAATATCACGATTTCTGTCGATACATTGCGAGCCAAATTCCTGAAAATTAATCCGCAATTACCGGGCAATGCCTTGCGATTCAACTGCCAGCAGACTCAGTCAGCTAGCGTGCTTACCTCGATCAAGGTCTGTTATCGCCCCAATGGCAATTACAAATCCTGTCCTGCCAACATTATTAATACATGCCCAAAAACTGTCACAATAAAAGGAACATACTGAGCTTTTTTGCCGATTTAATTTATATTTCCTATCAGACTTTAGGTGAAATCCGTCCTCTTTTATATGCATCTGGCAAAGGATTGGAGTACAATCTTTCGCGTTTACGATTATTAGATTAAATACTAACTATTTAATCGCATTGAATATCCTCAATTGGAGATAATTAGATGAAGCAAGCAGTTCGTGTTGCCGTTACTGGCGCTGCAGGTCAAATTGGTTACAGCCTATTATTCCGTATCGCAAGCGGCGAAATGCTAGGTAAAGATCAACCAGTGGTTTTGCAATTGCTCGAAGTTCCTTTTGAGAAAGCTCAGCAAGCGCTTAAAGGCGTAATGATGGAGCTTCAAGATTGTGCATTCCCATTACTAGAAGACATGATCGGTACTGATGATCCTAAAGTTGCATTTAAAGATGCTGACTACGCGCTTCTAGTTGGTTCACGTCCACGTGGTCCAGGTATGGAACGTGCTGACCTGCTTAAAGTGAACGGTGAAATCTTCATTGGTCAAGGTCAAGCATTGAACGAAGTTGCGAGCCGTGACGTTAAAGTTCTAGTTGTTGGTAACCCTGCAAACACGAATGCTTACATCGCAATGAAATCTGCTCCAGATCTCCCAGCGAAAAACTTCACTGCAATGTTACGTCTTGACCACAACCGTGCTGCATCTCAAATTGCTGCTAAAACTGGTAAAGCGGTTAAAGACATCAAAAATCTTACAGTTTGGGGTAACCACTCTCCAACCATGTATGCTGACTACCGTTTTGCAACAATTAACGGCGAAAGCGTTAAAGACATGATCAACGACCAAGAATGGAATGCAAATACATTCCTTCCGACTGTTGGTAAACGTGGTGCTGCGATCATCGAAGCACGTGGTTTGTCTTCTGCTGCTTCTGCTGCTAACGCTGCAATCGACCATATGCGCGATTGGGCTCTTGGCACAAACGGCGAATGGGTAACAATGGGTATTCCTTCTGACGGTTCTTACGGTATTCCTGAGGGCGTAATGTTCGGTTTCCCTGTAACAACTGAAAACGGTGAATACAAAATCGTTCAAGGCCTAGAAATCGACGAATTCAGTCAAGAGCGTATCAACTTCACGTTGAACGAACTTGAAGAAGAGCGCGCAGCAATTGCTGACATGCTTAAATAATTTGATCTGAATAGATTAAGTTGAAAAAAGCACTCCATTTGGGGTGCTTTTTTTATATCACTCACTTTAATCAACAAAAAATAACAAGCTGTGAAGGAGAGACAACTGAGTTTTCGCTATGAGCCATCTAAGGTAGAAACAAGATTATAGATAAAAAGATGGAGGTTCAGATGTTAGAGCAACGCGCCACCTTCGAACTTTTCTTTGAACAATTGGGTTTGGATTCGAGTCCGGAAGCGATTGACGAGTTTATTAGCACGCATCAAATTGGTATGGATGTGCCACTGCATAAAGCTCCTTTTTGGAGTAAATCACAGCATGACTTTCTGATCAGTCACTGGAAGAAAGATGATGACTGGGCCATTTTTGTCGATGTGTTAAATGAACAATTACATATTGAGGCAGAGGGTTCAGGTTCCTGTGACATACCGAGCCATAAATCAACCTAAGAATTCGAATCTCAACACTCTCATAATTTAACGCTACGATGGAGACTATTTATGCTTATGGAACAACAGTTAACTTTAGAATTATTATTTGAACAATTGGGTTTGCCTTCTGATGAAGCCTCAATTACTCAGTTTACCCATACCCATCAATTGCCATCTGAAGTGGCATTACCGGATGCCGAATTCTGGAGTGAGGGACAAAGTGCCTTCCTGCGTGAACACTGGCACCAAGATGATGAATGGATTGTCATTATTGACAAGTTAAATCAGCTTTTACATGTGGAAAGCGACAAACAAAGCGTTTAAATGCATTCATACAAAAAGAAACAACAAACCTAGTCAAAGGACTAGGTTTTTTTTGTCTTATCTTATAAGTTAGATCTATAAATAATTACAATTTATCTGATATAAGGAGGGCGCGATGCTCGCAAAGAACCAACCATCCTTAGAGCTCTTGTTTTCTCAGCTCGGTCTCGCCAATAGTCCTGCGGCTATTGAATTGTATGTACGCACCCATCAACTGCCAGCAGGGCTGTCCTTGCATGATGCGCCATTCTGGAATAAAGCCCAGCGTTCTTTATTAATCAGCCATTTGGTACAAGATGATGATTGGGCAATTTGGGTCGATGAACTGAATCAGCAACTGCACATGGACGCTTATAGACGTCAACCTGCTTGATCATTTTTCCTATATTTTTCTGATATTTAAAATAAGATGATATAGCTTGTATTAAAAAACGCCTCATTTGAGGCGTTTTTGTTCTTTGGCTTAATGCATTTTGCTTTTTAATATTTTGTTAAACCATTCGTGCTGACGATAATCATTAAATGCATGATGCTGCTGTAATAATTCCAGCTCAAATTCGGCAGTGGTAGTGTATTTACCTAACCAGTGGCGGGTCAGGGCCGGCTCATTTTTACTGGCACTGGCATAGGCCAGAAAGAAATAAATGTCCCCATGTTCATAACTGGCCATTGGCTTTAAAATTTGCTGAGTAATCAGGGCGAAATGGTGCTCTTTGGTCAATTCAAAAAACATCATATAAGCCTTGGCCAGATGCAAAGATAGGTTGATATACATGCGCAGCGGCATTTCTTCAAATTCTACCCGGCCTTGTTCCAGCAACACTACGGCTTCTTGCAGGAAATGTCGCTGTTCCTGACGCAGTTCACTTAAAGTCACCAGCTGTAAACGAAGATCAGCGCGTTCAAGCGTTAATTCCGGCGTATTGCCTTTTAAATACAATTGGTCAGTTTCACCCAGACGTTGAATAATCTGTTTGGTTGTTAATCGCATCAACGCAATCCTCATTTCTCAATAATGGCTATATGAGGTTAAAAATTAAAATTTAAAGCGGCAGCGCGTCTTAGAGCAGTGAGGTATCACTTCTTAGCCAGGCGGTAATAGATAGACGTTGCTGTTTAGAGATTAAAACTTCATGTAATAAATCGCTCTGGAACAGCGCCATTCGGTTTGGTTTTGGCTGGATAATATGCCACTGGCCATGTTTGTCCTGCAGGCGCAGTTCACCGCCCCAGTCCTTCTGCCATTGTTCATGTAAATAATACACACTGGAAATCATCCGGCCATTTTTATCTTGAGGATTGTCGCGGTGCAGGGCATAGAACTCACCCGCGTGATAGCAAGCGAAATGTGCTTCGACATCTTTGATGCCTAAATAAAACGTGCGGTTTAAAATTTGAGAAAATTGTTGAAGGGTTTGGATGTGTCGGTGGGAAATTTGAAATTCAGGTTGTAACCAAAGAATATGATCACTACGGATGTTGTTAACGACGCCATTTTGAATGGCTGCATTACGAAATTCGTTTAAGTGGCTTAAGCATTCTTGACTCACAGCATGTTGATATTCGCTAGAGTACGCATCGTCAACAATACTAAAGCCATGTTGATCTAAATCATCTAAGATTTGATCAACATTCCAATCCCCTGGGATGATAACTGCTTCCATTTTTTCAATTCTCGATAGTGTGATAAAAAAAGGTCCGCTATTTTAGTGCAATAATCGTTTCTGAACGAAATAGTTTTTCATGTTAAAATAGCAATTGATCTTAGGAATAATTGAAACATGAATTACCGTCACTCTTACCACGCAGGCAACTTTGCCGATGTCATGAAGCACGTTTTATTGCTTCAGTTGTTGACTCGACTGAATGCAAAAGACAAACCTTATCGCTATGTAGATACACATGGTGGTGCAGGTAAATATGATTTGTCGACTGCCGAAGCGCAAAAATCAGGTGAGTTTTTAAACGGTATTCATCGTCTTATTAAGCTGGATGATTCGATCAAGCGTAATGCACCTGAAGGCGTACAACAATACTTGAAAATTGTTGAAAACATGCGTGAAAACTTTGGTAAGGGTGCTTATCCGGGTTCACCGTGGTTTGCCCTGGAAGGTATGCGCGAGATTGATAAAGCGACCATTTTTGAAATGCAGCGTGATGTATTCCAGCAACTTCGTCATAATATTTTTGACAAGCGTGCCGGTTTGCATGAACGTGATGCATACGAAGGTTTGTTAGCTGTCATTCCACCGAAAGAAAAACGTGGTCTGGTGATGATCGATCCGCCATATGAACTGGAGCGTAAAGATTTCCCGCAGTTGGTTGAGCTGCTGGTTGCCGCGTATAAGAAATGGCCGACAGGTGTATTCGCCGTTTGGTATCCAATTAAAGACCGTGCCATGATCGAACGCTTCGAGAAAAAAATGTTCAAGACCGGTATCCGCCGTCAACTGGTGTGTGAAGTCTGTGTATGGCCGGATGATACCCCAGTAGGCTTGAACGGTTGTGGTTTGCTGGTGATTAACCCACCTTGGAAATTCTCTGAAGATGCAGATGAAGCACTACAGTGGTTATTCCCGCATCTTCGCATGAGTGAAAATGGTGGTCACGCTGCAGTTCGCTGGTTAGTGGGCGAGTAATTTTTTTAAAGATCAGGTCATAGCTAGGATCGACAAGAATGACAAATATAAGCAAACCGGAACGCGACTCTTCAACTGAAGTGCCTTTTGATGGCATCACCTTTGAGGTAGAAGAAGAGGAGCATACCCAGGAAGGGCAAAAAGTTAAGCGTCGAGGCATCTATCTATGGCCGAACCTGATTACAACGGCAGCGTTGTTGTCAGGTTTCTATTCGATTATTGCCAGTATGAATGGTGATTTTCAACAAGCGATTTATGCGATCTTTATTGCGGCATTACTGGATGGATTGGATGGCCGTGTGGCACGTGCGATTGGTGCACAAAGTCCGTTCGGTGAACAGTTTGACTCGCTTTCTGACATGCTGGCTTTTGGTGTAGCTCCCGCTATTTTAATGTATAGCTGGGGCTTAAGCGATTTGGGCCGAATCGGTCTGGCAGCATGCTTTGTTTATACTGCTTGTGCTGCGTTCCGTCTGGCGCGTTTCAATGTACAGATTGGTGTGGTCGATAAACGTTATTTTATTGGTGTGGCAAGTCCTCTGGCTGCCATCATGATTGTGTCATTGGTCTGGGTCGGTCTGGATTTTCCAGAAATCTTTGATATTCGTGAACCTTCTCTTCAGGTCATTAATGCAGTGGTCATTATTGCGGTGGGCTTGTTGATGATTTCCAATATCAAATACTATTCATTTAAAACTGTAGAACGTAAACGGGTTCCATTTTTTGTCCTACCAATTGCCGTATTCGTCTTTGCAGCGATGACTTATAATATTCCTGTCGGCATTCTGGTCATTTCTATTCTCTATGCCTTGTCTGGTTTTATCACCACCTTTATGGCAAAAAGATCGAGTACATTATAAAAATATAAGGAGTCTGAGATGCGGTTTCTTCAAGATTTTCTAGATCGTTCGAAACAGCTAAATCAGACTCCTGCTGTTTCGCGCTATCCCGCCTATCATGGTCCTACCTCAAAATATAAAATTATTCATCAAGGTTTGATGATCCCCGGGCTTCCGGCACCGCTCTATTATTTAAACTTTATGAGTATTATCGGGCAACCCAATGCACCCATGCTGTCAAACCCGAGCGCAATCGAAACCACAGCCTTAGATACCGCCACCGTGATTTGCAGTTCGAGTCCGCATATGGTGGGGCAATTACATCACTACTCGGTCAAGCAGGACTGTCATTTTAAATCAGGTCTGTTTCAGTTTCTGGATCGGGAGCAATTGAGCGGAAGTTTTCCAAATTTTCGTTTGCAGCGTTCTGACTCGGAACTCAGTTTTGATTTAAATATTCAAACCACTCAACTGATTTCTCATTTTACCCAAATGCGGTTTTCCTTGGCAGATCACTGGTCTTTGCTATGTCATTGTCAGGGAACGGTGAACTATAAAGCGCAGCAATATACGATCGATGGTCTTGGAAGCTTTGAATACGCGCGGAGTTTTAACTTTCCTTATCTACCTTTGGCCTTCCTGACTTATCAAATTATTAATCTCAGTGAAAAGAGGCAACTGTTGTTGGCGCAGATTCGGGATGGTTTTAATCGTATTGTTCAGTCGCGGATATATCTCCGTGATTTAAAAAACATGCGGACCCAAATGTTCGATCGAAAAGTTTATTTTAAAGTTCATCGTGTTTATCCGTGTGTCACGACACCCAATCGGCAAAGTATGTATTTGCCGCGCGAATTTGAATGGTGTTATGAAAATGCAGACGGTACTTGTATCTGGGTACAAGGTCAAAGTCGTGGAGATTTTAAATTTGGCCTGGCAGCGGGCTATGTAGGAAGTTTTAGTTATCAAGTGAAAATAAATGAAGAAACTGAAAATGGGGAAGGGGGTTATTGTGAATATATAGATTGCCGGCCTTTACGCTTTCAGGAACAGAATAAAACTGAAAAAAGATTAAGTCATTTATCCAATTCAGTCCCTTTAATGCTCAAGAAATGAAAAAAATCGCGATTTTTGTAGAATAAATAAACAATCGTGATGATTTTGCTGAATTATTTAAAAATAGGGGTTGTATTGGGTCGGGAATGCTGTAGAATGCACATCCATCGGCGGTGATGAAGATTAAAACTTCTGATAAAACAGTGACTTAGTTAAGATTGATTGAGTTGGGTTTTAGAAAGAAAGTTTAAAAATAGTTTTCATTACTGGTTGACTTTCTAGAGATAGAGAGTAATATAGCCGACCTAGCTTGCTGGTGACGAACCAACAAGAAGATCATTAAGAGATTATGAAGAACAACTTGTGTGGATTTTTACTGGTTGATTGATCGAAATTATTTTCATTGATTGATGGTAGAAATTACTCGAAGTTTATTTGAGAAATATTTGTCAGAA
>NZ_VPEO01000030.1:0-16316 GCF_013417155.1 Acinetobacter sp. YH16052
GGGGGTGAATCTCTACACCTAAACGCTTATACAGACTCTATTTAGGCTAATAAAGGGGGGTGAATCTCTACACCTAAACGCTTATACAGACTCTATTTAGGCTAATAAAGGGGGGTGAATCTCTACACCTAAACGCTTATACAGACTCTATTTGGGCTAATAAAGGGGGGTGAATCTCTACACCTAAAGGCTTATATAGACTCTATTTAGGCTAATAAAGGGGGGTGAATCCCTACACCTAAACGCTTATACAGACTCTATTTAGGCTAATAAAGGGGGGTGAATCTCTACACCTAAAGGCTTATATAGACTCTATTTAGGCTAATAAAGGGGGGGTGAATTTCTACACCTATAATTAAGCTTTTTTACTTTGGAGAAATCGGACATTTCTATTTTGGAGTTACAACTGAATTGCGTATAAGAGATTTTATGTTAAATCAAATCTCTGTATTGAGGATCCTCAGGAGAAAGAAATTATTTAATCTTTACTTAAATTAATTATATTTCCACAGACCATTCCTGGTGCTGAAAAATTTCCTTTATTGAGCACATCCTTACAAACCATTCCATTAACAATTGCGCTACCTTGAGGGTCAATGTAAAGATTCTCCACGATCATTCCATTAATAACAGCTGTACCACCAGCTTGAATGTATAGGTTTTTAGTGATTTGTCCATGAAGAGTTAAATAGCCGCCTTTTAAGATAGTAACGTCTTGATCGATTTTTTCATGAATTATTAAATTATTTTCTATGTTTAACATATAACTATTAAGTCCTTAATTAACAATTGCTTATATCATAATACAGAACAGCAAGGTAATACCTTGCTGTTCTGGGATCGTTTATTTTTATGGAGTACAAAGAATCATATTTTAAGCATGTTTTAGCTCTTTAAGTTGTGCTTCCATTAGTTCTACTTGACGTTGTAACTCTCTTTTTTGTGCTACAACATCATTAAATTTCTTTCTATTTTCGGCATCTACAAATCTTTGAAGAATTTCACGAGATAATGCTTGATAGCCAATACCTTCTACTTCACCGATATTTTTTAAATCATCTATTAATGTCGATGGTAAACGTATAGATATCATCTGCATTTTTTGTGAAGTTCTATTGTTCAAGAGATTTTTAAGCTTTTTAGACATGCCTTTAGACTTCACAAATGACTCGTCGGCTCCTAGATTTCTAGACTCCCACTGAGCAACATCTTCAAAGATGTTATCTTGAGTGTTTACAGCTTTGTCTTGTTTCATAACTTTACTCTAATTATTAATTTACAATCTATTTAGATTGCATCTACTTCAATAAGTAGATGAGTTAAGTGGGGGGATCCCCCACTAACGCGTTGGAGCATTAAGCATATTTGTTAAAGATTCGAACTTCTTCTGCATTAGGCTCGTATGCCGTCTTAACAAAAATAATGTTCTTATCCTCATCAAATATATAGCAAATTTTAAGGGCTCTGCCTTTGCGAGTTTGGCTAACAAACCATTCCGTAGGTGGATGTGATTTATGCCGATCTCGTGTATCTATTAAGGTTCTTCCATCACTATTGTCAAAAGCCTCATAGACTTCTTCAATTGTGACACCATGCTTCTCATCCAGTTTTTGTAGAATCTGATCAGAGAAGCGAAATTCTAATTCGGGTTCATCACATGACACCTTTTGTACTCCATTATTCTAAAGTTTTAAACGATCCGTGTATATACGTTTTATTGTTAAATACATACACAAACCGTTATATGGTGATGAATTTATGTTATTCAAGTCATAAAATTAAAAAAAAATGTATATACAATTAAAAACTTTAAAAATAAAAAACCCCGGCATCCTGCCGGGGTTTTTTATTGTCGCTGATTGTGCTGTTGTACCCTCTGGTCCATGTGCAATAACTTATAATTTTTGTTTTATGTTATGGAACTTCCTGTTCCTGATGAGTTCATCATAGGAAAGTTCCAGTATCCTAGATAGCCGCAAAGGGCCGAGATTCACGTAAGCCTGAGCGTACAAAATAGCCTAAATTTTATCCCCAGCAATTGGGGATAGTTTTGGAATCTGGATCCGCATGAAATGGGCACTGATTGCCAAATTGATCATTTATTGATCAAATTTCTTGGCAAAATGTTACAGATTTGCTTAAAAACTCACCAACTTATTACAAAAGCCGATTTTTGTGCTTTTTGTAATCAGATTAAAATTTTCAAGTTATTGATATTTATATTAATATACAATTGTATTGCGTATAACCACCATTATGTTAAATGGAGGTTAGATTGGTGGAAAACTCCAGTTTTTGAAACTTCAAATAGAAGCTCTTTCGTTCAATTAGTAATTGTAATTTCTATATAAATTTATATTCTATTGAATAATTATTTCATAAATTCTCCTATCATATTTGGCTGCATATGTAGCTACTTCTTGATTAATCTTTTTATGACTTTTATCTACATATGAAAAGATTATTGAATCCTCATTATGCTGCTCATAGTTGATGGCGTATTTATATTCCGAATAAGGATAAAGAGTACCTAAGCTATAAGTTTTTTGAGCACTGATATAAGTTATTTTAAGATCTGTGATTGGGGCATTGGTCCAATTTTTAATAGAAATATATCCATTCTTTTCTAATGGTTGGCATCCTATAATTAAAACTAATGCAAGACAGTAAAATAGGCTATTCTTCATTTTGGTAGTTCTGTTCAATTGGTCTTATGAGTCGACTAATAACTATAACTTTTGAGGTATCACAGCTAGGATCTACTTCAGTTATCCAAGAATAATTATTTTTTTCTAGAGGATAGGATTCTCCGCCTCCATATGCTGCTTTATCACCTAAAAAATAAGTATCCGAATCTACTTTTAGGCTCTTAGTTTCCATATCCCAATCTAGAGTTTTTGTAGCAAAAATTGGCAGAACTTTAGATCCATCAGCATGTTCTAGGTATAGGCATTTACCTTCCCTAATAAGCTTAGCCTCACTATAACTTGCATTATCTGCTCCCCCCGTATATTGAATACGTGGAACAACTATATTTGATTCAATTTTTTCTGTAACTGGACTACAGGCTGCAAGTAAACTTAATAAAATAAATTCTAATCTTTTCATATTAAAGGAATTTTTTGATAAAATAATAATAGAGAAATTAAAGCAAATTATTCCAAAAGGCTCTGATTAAAAATTGTTAAAATTAATAGATATATGAGATAAAATTATGAAAAAATTTTTATATTTTAATTTCTTAGCAATTATTTTGACCTACGTATCTTTGCTTTATCAAAAAAATATATTAGTTGACCGCATAGTTGTAGATAAGCTTGGAGAAGTTGAAGTCATAGCTGGGGGATTTCCTCTACAGTTCCTTATAGATGGTGAAACCTCTCCAGTCGGAAGTATAAGTATCAATCCTTTATTTATTTTCATCGGCATGGATCAATTTGTTTTTCTCAATTTTTTTATTGATTATTTATTTTGGATAAGTATTTTATTTGCTTTTTCTATGATTGTGAAAAAGTACAGAATTGTATAGATCTCCTAAAATTAACATAATACACGTTATACGAATTCCCAAGGCATGGCTTTTAGTTATGCTTTTTTTATCAAAAGAGTATAGCTGAATGATAACGAGCCTAATAGCATTCAATATCTATCATTAGACTTACTTTAATAATCAAAGGATAGTATTATCATTGATCTAATTAAATTAAGACTAAATGATAGTAATGAACACACGTATTTATCTACGAGCTTCAACTAAAGATCAAGATGCAAAAAGGGCTTTGCAGATTCTGCAGGATCTAAACCAAAACCTGAATTTGGGCGAAACCATTGTGTACATAGAAAACTATAGTGGTACGAAGTTAGACCGACCTGAATTGAATAAGCTACTGTCAGAAGCAAATCAGCGTGACACCTTGTTGGTTGAAAGTATTGACCGCTTATCACGTTTGACTCAAAGGGATTTTCAAGAGCTGAAGCGCAGGATCCAGGAGAAGGGACTTCGTTTAGTCGTGGCAGATCTTCCTACTACCTACCAAATGATTCAAACCAGTGACAGCATTACTCATTCAATCTTGGAACTCATCAACAATATGTTGTTTGATCTCCTGGCAACAATGGCCCGCCTGGACAATGAAAAACGTATAGAACGTATTAAGCAGGGCCTGGAACGTTCGGGTTACAAGCCAACAGGTAAGAAAGCCAATGAGGCTAAGCACAAACGAATAAAGGAATTGCTAGTAGCTGGCAATATGACTAAGGAAGAAATTGCCAAAGCAGTGAATTGTGGAGTTGCAACTGTCTATCGAGTTGCTAAAGTTATTTAAAAAAAACTTATAATGCCCTGAAGAGGATACTTATACCCTTCCGCAGTAGGGTTACTTTATATAAGAAATTTTTAGGGTAAATATGGAAATAACTCTGATATTTTAAATTTGAAAGTTATGATTTAGATGTTTTATATGGAGCTCTTATACCTTATATTATTGCAAGTAAAGAAAGTAAGATATTGAAGGAAAGGTTATGAGAAAAATGAAGTACTTTTTAAGTTTCATTATCTTATTTTCTACAATTGCTTATACCCAAAAAAATGAAAATTCATCTGAATTTGTTGTCCAACTTACCGTAACAGAACATTGTGAGATCCAGAGTACTCAGACTCAATCTATTGATTTTGGATCTATTCAACGATCAACAAATCATGTAACTAGCTCAGGAAGTTTGAATGTTAGTTGTAGTCAAAATACTCCATACTCGATTGCTTTAAACAGCGATAAGACTTTAAAGAATACACAAGACAATTCTATCCAGGTTCCGTATCAGCTCTATCAGGATGCTGGATTTAAAACTGTTTGGGGAAGCTCTTCTCAAGAAAATTTTGCAAGTACGGGAACTGGTACGGATCAGAACTTCAAAATCTGGGCAAAAATTAATGAAGGCGCCACGAATGTTCCTGCGGGTGTATATAATGATATTGTGGTTGCTACGATTACATATTAATACGTTAAAGTGACCGTCACAGTATCACTATAGTTTCCTGCACTTTTGAGAGGCTGTTGGGGGACATGTCCGTAAACAGAGATTGATTGCTGCCCATTTGTTCCTACACCTTGCGACCTGTTATTAGAACTATCCCATTTTTGAGTTAAGTTACTGTTTAAGTATAAATCATAATTTATATAATCCTTGCCATTAAACATTCTTCTCTGATTATTCAGAGCATATTTGCCATTATTTAATCCTACTCGCCAAGTAGTGCGTGAAGGGCATTGCAGAGAAATTTGACCACTTGTATGTAAGTCTCTGTTCAAATTATCAATTTGACCAAAATCCAAATCTGTTGTTGAGAGTAATGTACAAACATTCTCATATTCTGCAAAAACACTCATATTGGCCGTGTCCGAATATCTTAAATTACTAGCGTTATAGCCGTGAGGATAGTTCTCATTTCTTTCAAAATCATAAAGGATTTCAAGCGATAAAGTAGAGGATCTGTAATTACCAGCAGCCCCTATCTGTCCTGGATAAAAAAGACCATAAACTGGGATCATTTCAGTCAGCTGCTTACCGCCTGTAATCGTATAATCTCTACAGCCAGTAGAAGTTAATTGGTCGCGCGCTTGGATTAAATGAGTAAAACCAGGGTCATAAAAAAGGTTATATTTTAAAGATTGAAGCAGGTTAGGTATACCTAAAAGGCTGGTATAGATAGAGCGAGTAATATCATTATAAAGCCAGCTTGTAGCTGTCAAACACACACGTACATTCGTTTTTATTGTAGATTGTGGATCACAACGAAGCATAACATTGGTAGAAGTCGTACTTAATGCAGGGCTCACTGCACCGAAATCAAGCGAGGTAGAAGAAATACTGCATTTAGCAGCCTGACTTTCACCTGTAATCATCAAACCTAAAAATAGACCTGACATTAAAGTTAAATTTTTGCTTGATAAAAAAGGAGATTTTTTTTTGCTCATTATTCGCATAGCAAGTCGCCTAAATCAATTAAACCTTTCTGGGTATCTAAACCATTTATCTCAAAGCTACACATTTTGTCTTTTTGCTCTACAAAGAATTTAGTTACTTTAGGGTTTTCCATATAGATCATACCATCATGTGCAACCACAGTAAGAGGCTCTGGTATTGAGGACTTTAAATCTGGACTTGCCCAGACATTCGACCCGGCTTCAATTACGCTTCCATCTTTTTGTTTAATAACTGCTTGAATCGCCTGAATCTGGTAAACAGGAAAATCTATGAAGACTCCACTACCAAACCTTGGTACAGCATTCTTTACTGTTGTTTCAATATAATAGTCAGCAGGTAATTCTAATGCATCGATTGTGATCTTGTTATTTTGGTAAGGATTCAGTGAGGTGACGACCAGTTCTCCGTTTCTATTGGTCCTTCCTACTGATCTATTTTCTAATTTCACTGGTACTTCAGGGATATTAGAGGTTGAAATCAAAGCAAATGAATCAAAAGATCTACGCATTGGGAATAAACTTCGATTCATCATTAACAGGCTTCCACTTAATGTACCGTTGGCTATTCGAGAAGAGCTGTTATCGGTTTTAAATTCCTGTACGCCTAAACTCCACTCCCCATAGTTGTGAATCCGGGCAAGTTGAGTCTGGATATTTCGATTATCCTGAGCCGTATCTACCTGTACTTGCCATCCCCACCCACCAACATCACGAGAGACGGACTGACGCGCATTAAAAGACAGCTTCTCTTGTTCCTGATCTTGCTGATAGGATAAGTTGACGGTTCGTCTCTTTTCTAATGGAACATTCAAGCTCAAATAATATCTAGTATCTGATTCATTTAAATCATGATTTGCGCTTAAGTTGAGATAATAATTGTTAGGGAATGAATAAGACCAATTAAATGTTAAAAACTCGTTAGTTGAATCCCAATCTTGTTCTTGATAAATATAACTTGCCCCGAACTGGCCTAACCTATTATTCGTACCTAGAAAAAATTGATCAGATCGCTGAGGAAATGCTAAACCATTTAGGTGCGCGATATCGTAATATTCGCCTGACTGCCGAGCCGTATTATAAGAGATAGTTAAGTACCTAGAATTCCAGTTATATCCTAATTGATAAATAGCTCCGGTTAATCCCTGATAGTCACTAAAAGAATATGCTGCATTTAACAGACCTGCGCGGTTTCCTAGTCTTTGGATAAATCCTGCTCCTCCCAAGTACAGATCAGGCGCTAACTCCAAATGTGTCTCTACAGTTAAATCTTGTGTTAAACCATACCGATAACTGGTATTAGTAACCAGATCCTTATCATATTTGAAGGAACGTTCCCCATATGCTAAACGTGTATAACCTAGGTTAAATGACCAGTCACTCAAATCTTCCTTTAGCAGTTGATTAGTTCCATATAAAGAAAAATTAAGAACTCTTTGTTGGCCATTGATATCAGTCACAACTACTTGAGCTTGTCCAACTCCAGTAATAATAGGGATCGCTTCAATTTCAAATTGACCAGGTATGATTTGCTGAGTTGTTTGCTTTAGCCCATTAATAAACAAATCTACTGTGGATGGTAAACTTACTTCACCTTTAAATGATTCCAAGGGAGTCGTGATTTGATAGGGTTGAAGAGCAAAATTTTTAGAAAGACTTACTCCGCTAATGCGGGTAGACCTACTCCAGCTCAATGGTTTGGACTGATCATCACCCACTCTGATAGTAAGCATTTTTTCAGGTAAATCACGCTGCCAATAAGTATCTAGAATTAAAGCATTTAATTCGGAATCTTCATCTGTTTTGGTATAGCTATAATTTGAGGATAAATTTAAGATTCCTCCCTCTCCTAAGCCAAATACACGAAACTCATGGGTTCCACTTAAATTGAAATAATCTTCGGAATACTGGCTATAGAAATCGTAATTAAACAAAGCGCCTGGTCGCTCTTGAGCTGGGTCAAGTTTGACAGGTTCAATAATAGTATATGCAGGATAATAGGAAGTTCGTTTAAGTGCTTTAATATCTACATCAAGGTAAATTTTCTGGTTGGAATTATCGTATTTATATTTGACTGAAGGTATGTCTTCTAAAAGATAGTAGCCTGCAGGATTAGTTTGCAGATCAGCAGGTAAAGTTAGTTTAAGGTCTTGTAAAGTTTCTGTAGATATATAAAGCTGATCATCTTGTTGGAGAAAATGGCCTAAAATATTTGAGTTAGATTGATTTAAAATAACATCTAAAAAAAGTTCCTGTTGAATGGTCGAATCTACTTCTTGAGAAGTCACTTCATTTGCTATTCCCTCTTGTACATAAAGAAGTCCAAGCAAAATTACACTCAAGTAATTAGCCCTAATCATATCAAGTATTTATTTATTTACAGGAATAACCTGTTGATTAATATCAGAATTAATAACTAATCGAAACTTTCCTGCACCATTATCTGGAAGACTGATCGGTAAGTTCCAAGACATCGTTTGTCCTGCCAAAACATAACCCATCAATCCAGATATCAAAGGTACGATATTTCCTGTCGTGGATACATAACTCAACTGACTTAAGCGTAAATAGGAACTAGAACGGTTCGACACTGAAATCTGGCCGTTCGTATATTTAAACTGAATATTATCAAGCGGGGTTAGACCTTGAGTAATTTTATGAGGTTGCGAAGACTTATAAAAAACAGGAATTGAGTATTGCAATAAAATATTTAAACCCGAGTTATTTTGCTCGGAACTACTTCCTGGCAACTCATCTACCAGTACTCGAAATGCCTGCTCCTGAGTACTATTAGTATTGGCTGGCTTAATCAAGCGTACTAATTGTCTTTGACCAGGTTTAATTTCAGTAATAAGTGGACTTGCAATAAGCTTCTTAGTCGGTTCTAGAATTTCCTGGTTATTAAGCTGAGTCCACTCTTGCATACGTACTTGAGCACGAATATTTGTTTTCCCCGTGTTTGTAAGCCAAAGCTCTTTTGCTTTTTCCTGGGAAGAAAACTCTACAAGGATGGGAGATACTTGTAGACTAGCTGCTTGTGCTAAAGAACAAAAGGAAGAAGCTAAGAGAGTCACCATATAGATATGCTGACGATTTAATATTTTTTCAAATATACCTTGCAATAGCCTCTCCTTGTTTACTTATAACTTAATTAGTAAGTAATTTTAGCAGTCACAACATCAGTATATACACCTGCCTTAACATTTGTGTTGCCTTTTAATTTCGCATAGACAGGCAACTCTTGTGCTTTACCTGTACCGGTTTGCTCTAGTGCTTGATCAACTGTTTTACCCCAGATCTTTTGTGCACCGGTATCTTGGAATAAATCATAAGCCACGACAGAAGTACTGTCAGATTTATGCTTCATTTGACGTTCGCTATCCAGTACCACTTTATAAGGTGTGCCAATGGTACATGTAGCTGTTAATTTACCTGTTTGGGTACGGTTTACGTCGGTTGAACGATCTAAACTTCCGAAATCAATATCTGTAGCTGAATTAAATTCACACGATTCAT
Organism: Acinetobacter sp. YH16052; assembly: GCF_013417155.1. Classification (GTDB taxonomy): domain Bacteria; phylum Pseudomonadota; class Gammaproteobacteria; order Pseudomonadales; family Moraxellaceae; genus Acinetobacter. The sequence continues at coordinate 9,498 of NZ_VPEO01000030.1, forward strand.
TGATTGTTAATTTCACTTCAAAGTTCTGTGTTGGGGCAGTAGCTGCTTGTGCTGCAGAAAAGCCAAGTACAGATGAAATGAGCAAAGAAACATATGTAATTTTTTTCATGAGATTGAATCCAATATTTAAGTTCAACCTAACCTTAAAAAGTGGATGAACTTTTGATCAAAGTAGGCGAGGAAATATACGCTCATTAAATAAGCAAGTACATAATTTATTTAGAAAAAATTAGATACTTTACTCTAAATTACTCCAATTAAAAAATTGGCTTAATTAAAAATCAGCTTTTATTTTCCCAAAAAAATGTGATAAGTATCTCATTGAAAATGATTTACTTGCTGTACGGATCATATAGTAAATAAAAAACAACTATTATTGAAACCAATAAAAACAATGAAAATAATCTAAAAAAACAATTAATACGAATTTCGAGCTTATAATTTTTAAAGTCATTAATGAAAAATGCTTTGTAGGTAAATTTCTGTTAGCGGGGGAAATGTTCAATTACAGCAATTGCCGTTAGAGCGTATTGAAAATAATTTTTATTATTCAATTCTTGATATTTTTAAAGCTAAAACAGACGATAAAGTTATATTGAGTCGAGAGGGTTGGTGGAAAAATACGTTATTAACAAGAAGATTTGGCTATAACTCCAATTAACTATTTATTTAATATTTCTAAAATTAACATAATACACCTTATACGAAATGCGTTATAATTCTCTTGAAAATTCAACGCTGTAGTTCCTAGTTGATAGCCCGAACATCCCTGTTCGGGCTTTTTTTATAATTTTTCATGTTCCACGGTTTTCATTAGTCCAGGTGAATAATCCCATCAGCCATACGGCTTAAAGAAGCGGCTCCAGAAGCCTCTTTTCTCCGGTTCAGGCTCTACGCGTTCAGGCACAGGAATGCGCTTATTTTCGGTTTGCTCTGGAGTAGTCAATCTGTCATGTTTAGATTCGTCTGTATTTGACTCAGGTGCTGCTTGAATCGTGCTAGTGGGTGGTGATTCTTGATAGGGAAATGTAGTCGTATGAGCTTGAGAGGGCTTCATTTCAATGAGTGTAAGTAATGTATCAATCCGAGAATTTGCTTTAGCTTCCCGATCTTCTGCTTTTTCTAATTGTTTCTTTAAAAAATCAATCTGATTTTTGAGTTCAACAACTGTATTGTCCGTGTATTCAGGTGTATCCGTCTTTTGTATTGAAGACGTATCAAGACGTTTTGGGTGTTTTCCACCAAAAGGCTCACCATAGACCCGAAGTAATTCTGAGAAGTCGATAGAACCATCATGATCACGACTTAATACCCCGTTTTTTATATCCTTGTAGAGAGTGGCCCGAGATTTTTTATACAGTGTTGCAGCATCACTAACACTGTATTTTGTACTTGTTTTCATAGTGTATTTCTGTGTATTTAGGAGACGTATTGAAGAATACAACAAATGTATTCTTCAATACACTCAAGGTTTAAAGCCTACTTGCTTAAGTAGGCTAAAATACCATTTCTAAAATCTTCACTGGTAAAGGTTTTATCAACAAAACGCATATCTTCTTCTGTATTTATTAAATCTCTCAAAAAGCCGAGTTGATAATCCCAGTCATGATCTAATTGTATAAAACCATTAATTTCTAAACCGTCAGAAGTCTCAACTTGGATCTGAGCTGAATAGCCTTTAATATTTTTTTTAGCACCTAATAAAGCCATTGCATCAATAGGCATTTCAAATTCCTTATATGACTATAGTTTAATTATTTAGTTTAAGATTTTAATTCTGAATCCTTCACTCACTGAGAGTTTAGTTGTTAACAGCATTGTTTTTAGTAGCTGACATAAAGCCCACTTTTTTTAAGTATGGATACAGTTCTTTAGCACGATGTGGATCTTGCAGCATGTCAGCTATACGAATAGCAAATTGCGGATAGTCTTCGGTGCCTTGGGAGTGCTTACTCATCTCGGGTAATTTAGATAGTTTATTAGCAAATAAATGCCGCTGGGCATCATTCATTTTTAAAACAAGATCTACAGTATTTAGATCTTGTGTAAAACTGACAATCTGCTTTGTTTGCTTCTGTTTAAATGAGAATGAAAAACCATAAATTGAACGCCCTTTTTTATGCTGTTGGTATTCCACAGTAATATCAGTATGTTCACTAATCTGTTTAACTGAAATATCTAGTACACGCTTTTTTAAATCAGAAATTATTGCATATTCTGTTTTGTCGACACCTAATTTTTCTCTAAACTCTACCAATTCGAAAATTGGTGTTTTACCTGCACTTCTCCAAGCTATTAAAAGCTCATATAACCGGATTGCGTAAGCACTACTTAGTTTGCTAATTTGCTCTAATTCATATTTAGTAAAATGCTCTTCTAATCTTGTGATCAATGGAACAACTGCTGGAGAAAAAATCAGTTTGACTACAGCTTCATTCTCGATGTAGCGAATTTCACTCACCCATCTAGATTTAATATATTCTATATTTTTAGAGTTTTTTTCCTCATAGCTGAATTGACGTGAGAATAGTGCATTACAAGCATTTTTCAATGTCGTATAAGCTGTATTCTTATGAACATTAAATTGACGAGCATAAGTTTCAGCATGAACTACTAAAGGGTCATTTGTATTGATACCCTTTCCACTTTCTCTAGCTTCAACAATAGCTAATAAAATTAGCCGTTGCTCTGCCAGATCTAAGTTATAACTTGCATTAATTAAAGCATTATCTTTGACGACAGTTTTTTTCATACCGTTATTCGGACTTAATTGTTTGAAGTCAATATATTGACTCGATAATATTATGTCAATATTTTTATCTTAAACAAGATAAACGTCCATGTATAGCAAGATAAACGTCCATGTATATTAAAATTAATAAGGTATAAAATATTAACTCAATATATTATTATTTTTATTATTTATAATAAAAACAATAATATATATAAATACTTAAATATAATCTTTTCTTATTATGTATTTAATAGCATTTAAAAATCTAAAAGATAATCAAATTTAATAAAATATTATATAAAACAACAGCCTATATAAAATATTATGATTTTAACTAGGTTTATATCTGGACTTTATAATCTTTGTCAAGATAAACAAGATAAACGTCCATGTATAGCAAGATAAACGTCCATGTATAGCAAGATAAACGTCCATGTATAGCAAGATAAACGTCCATGTATAAGCTCTGCAATCCTTTATTTTAGAGGGTTACAGAGCTTCTAAAAACATTAAAAACATTAAAAACATTAAAAACCTGAATCATGAAAAATTGCCCTTGGTTTTCGCTACGCTCAAACTCTATTGAATCTCGCTTTCGCTCGATTCGAGGGGCAATTTTTTGGTTAATATTTTCGTGACTTTTAGAAAAAGCAAAAGAAACTCGGAATTCGCTTCGCTCATAGTACTTTTTTGCTCGCTTCGCTCGGTCTAGGCTCAATTTTCTACATGAGATCTACACTTTCTTAGGCTAAAAAAACCTAAAAAAATGTTTTTCAGAGAGTCTAGGCGCAAATTTTGATAGTTCGCTCGTAGACACTCGCTCTATATATGCCTATTGGAGGCTTAAGATCGCGTTTATTAGCCCGATTACTACTATCGACAATGAAAGGGTTAGTTTTTAAAAAAAGTGCCTTAAAACGCAAATAAGGAGAAACCACAGCATCTTTGGATGCTGTGGCTCTATTTAAAAGATAAATCATAGAGATTAGCTATGAATGAGATATCTTGATAAAACTTCTTGATACTTCATTTTCTAGAGAGCTACCAACTCTCTACACCACCACAGTGCTATTTTTACGCTTAAAGTCACAAGTGACCGGCTCAGTCTTTCATTACTCATGGTTACGCTTACGTTTTTTTCGCTCGAATACCCATGCTCCCGGTAAATTTACCGCTTTACTCAACATGATCTCCCCACCTGCAATCATCTATTTCATCTTACAGTCACCAGCTAAAAGATTTACAAAATAGAAGATTGCCGATGTTCCCATGTTAGTTTTAACTATCTTTGTACATGCCCGACTTCTTGCTTTCGCTCAAGTCCTATTCGTCACACTCGCCTCAATTTTCCTGTCTTTTCCCGGGAAGTTGTTCCAAGATCCCGGTTATAGATGGGCTACAGACTCTTTAGATTTACCGTGCAATGCAAAATTTCTAGGCAGCATGTCTATGGTTTTACATGACATGCCGTTACAGGCTTAAGCTATTCGACGAATCTTGCTTATGTATTCACAAGTACCCGATGTCCATGACCTTTTTTAAATCTGACATCTGACAGTTTTTCTCTGTCTTGATCACCTTTCGGCTAAATTTCAGTCGCCCACCTGCCTAGCCTTCATATCAAAATCGCTCATGATAAAAAGGGGCCTTTAACGCTCAAACACAATCCTTGTGTCTTATTGCTTACCTTCAGTTAAAACAGGGTTGGTCTGTGTCACCACAGCTCCCGTTTCCATGTCGCCCAACAACCCTTAATTCAAAATAAGGGAATTAGATTGGGTAGAACGAGAGAATTTCACTCTCGAGCCCCCTTCGCGGCCGCACCAGCGAGGTTTCCCCAGCATGCAGCTACACCGGTCTACGAGTGGTTAGTTCGTATTTTAGGACTTAATAAGCGTAAAACGTCAGAAGCGGTAACTTTCTGACGTGAAAAAAGACAAAAAGCTAACGCAAACGTATGAGGAATACAGACGTTTTATGAGATATGCAGGACTCAAGTTTGGTCCAGATATAGAGATAAAAATAATTCATAGAGGAACTCCGTTGGCGTACGGATAACGGTGAGCACAATTACTTTTCCTGTAGGTGATCACCGCTAACAGTTTGTTACTGCGCTAACACGTTCCAGCAGAAAAGCTTTTTTGAATTGATTCCACAAGCTCAATATACCGGATTCTAAATTATTTTGGAACAACCATTTATAGTCAGACACCGTCACGAAAAAAGGGACTGCTAAATGCAGTCCAAACCCATATAAATAAATAACTCCGATAGGATTACAATTTTTAGCAGCTCTGCTAGTATTTTCGCCGATAGGATTACAATTTTTTAGGCGGTCATTTTGTTAGGATTTTGCGTCAAAACGGATGAGTATTTAGCTGATATTTTGGACCGAGTCAGTCGCGGAGCTGAATATTTTTTACAGGTGGATGTGGACCAGTCTAAGGCTCAGGCACTGGTTGAAAAGTGGACTCAACGATATCACCTTGATCAAACCCCAAGGCAACGGACCTATCGATTAAAAACTTCTCCGGTATTGGATCTGATAGTGGTTCAGACCCAAGCCTTGTTTAAGCTAGAAAAAATTCGTTTATGCCTTTTAATCACCCTGCCAATGGAACACCGAGAGAAGTGTGATGTGAAACTGGCAGAAACATTGGTGAACACTGCCTTTGAGTTGAATAAGGACCAAAAAGAACAGTTTTGTTGTGTCCAGGAACGTAAAACACGGCTGATCTATGAAACTTCTAGCCCTAGAGGGGGAAGGATGCCAGCTTATGAGCTGGTTGAGCTGCCTTTTACGAAGGTTGAACGTAAGCAAAAAGAGCTAACTAAAGAAAAGGGTTGGACCTGGCGTTTACACAAGAATTTCATTCAGATAAAACAAGAACGAATTGAGCAGGCTTTTAAAGATTCTCAACGGGCAAAGAACAAGCAGCTCAATACCAAAGAGCTGGATATTCTATGGTCTATGGCCGGTTTCCGTGGAGTTCGTAATGATATCTTTAAGATAAATCGTTCCTTATACCCTTTAAGCCACAAATACCGAGATAAACCCTTGGATCTGGTTCCTCAAATTCCTCGATATACGATTAAATCAAAGCGTTTAGTGAATAATCTGGATGCAATGATGACCTTTCATCAATTGGAAAATTAGGTAGCTATGATGTGTCCCGAGAATTTTTCACTTTCTTTGATTTATAAGTATTTGATTTTATTTATTTTATTATTTAAGCTGCATTAAAAGGATTTTATATAAGTAATTGAAATTAAATATAAAATTTTAGGGACACATCATAGCTACCTTAAGCAAAAGTGAACGAAGATTTTTCATCAATTTTCAAACTAGGTAGGTATTATGTGTGATGGGAATCTTCTATTTAATTAAAAAATTAAATATATGATTTTAAATACATTTCTTTTTCACTTGGAAGTTGGATAAAACAAAAAATATTATTAAATTGTTGAAAATTAAATTAAAATTTGATCACACATCATACCTACCTTTTAGGGAAAAGAAGCTATCCTGTGTGTTTGGTAGAGCTTTATACAAAAATGCTTCTAGCTTTTTATTTTTTATAAGGCTACATAATACGAGTTATAAGGATTAAGGTCGGAGTGCATAAATATGTCAGTTATAAATCTAATTGAGGATGACGACAATGAAGCTGAAATTGCTACTTTGGCAGGACGTGCCCTTCGCGAAAAAGGCATTGAAGTCGCTCAACGTGAAACAGTGATGTATGTTGTAAACGATACCGTAGTAAGTAAGGCTCCTAATAGTGCACCAGTTGTGATTAAACGCCTATCTGGGCGTAATCCTGAACTTGCTCAACGAGTAGCGAGTCGTGGAACTTTTAAAATTAAAAAACGTAAAGTAAGCCAGGATTGAAGCTAATTTGGACTTACATCCGAATTTCGAATAAGAAATTGAATGTTAAATGAATAATCAAAATACCCATGAGTCAGGCCTTTCAAAAAGATCGGCAACTATTTGCTATTCTAATTTTTCATTATTAACACTTTCAATTATTGAATAGAAGGGGGTGAATCTCTACACCTAAACGCTTATACAGACTCTATTT
>NZ_VPEO01000031.1:0-16260 GCF_013417155.1 Acinetobacter sp. YH16052
GCATTAAGTCTAATGATAGATATTGTATGCGATTTGGCTCGCTATCATTCAGGTATAGTCTTTTGATAAAAAAAGCATGACTAAAAGCCATGCCTTGGGAATTCGTATAACGTGTATTATGTTAATTTTAGATAAACTATAGAATCCATTAGTTTTTAAACCAATAAATTAAATATTTTATGGAACTCCAGAATATTTATTCAGGCGATACTTAAGCAATAAGGGTAGGGTGATTACATAAAGTATTGCAGCTAATGCCCATACCATTCCAGGAGCTGATGCCTGAGTCATAAAATAGAGGCTAGTAACTAATACAGGACCAATTATAGCCCCCAGACTATTAAAACTGCTTAATAGCCCTTGTAATTCACCTTGTCTTTCATCACTAATACCTCTGGACATCATTGCTTGCAAAGCAGGAACGGCTACTCCACCAAGGGCAAACAATGGTAACAACGCAAAAGGCACCCATTCTTCAACAGCAATAGATAAAAGAAGTAAACCAATTGCATCGCAAGCTATTCCACATAACAACGTATTTTTCTCTCCAAACCTCTTTACCATAGGGGCGATAGCAAAAGCCTGTGCAATAGAATGGCATATTCCATAACTAGCAAGGGAAACACCTGCAATAAATATACTCCAGCCATAACGATCCTGCCCATAGATAACCCATAAAGTTGCGGGGACTTGTGAAACCAATGTGATAATTAAAAAGATACCAAGCAATGGAGCCATATTAGGTTGAGTGATCAAATAGGATAATTTCTTTAATATTGATTGCTCCTGAACCTTCTCAGTCATTTTATTGCTGTGTTTTGATTCTTTTAATAAGACTGCTGTCATTATTAAATTAATCCCATTCATAAAAGCAGCAGCAAAGAACGGTGCATGTAAGTTCCATTCACCCAAAACTCCACCTATTACCGGACCCGCTATAAACCCAATACCAAAGACAGCTCCAAGGAGACCAAACCTTTTTGCACGCTCATGGGCTGGAGTAATATCTGAAACATAAGCTGTTGCAACAGCCATGTTGGCACCTGTAATTCCCGCAAAAATACGACCAATATATAGCCACAATAGAGAAGGAGCAGCAGCCATTAGGAGATAATCAGCCGTTGCACCAGCAATTGAAATAATTAATACAGGTCGACGTCCAAATCGGTCACTCAACGCTCCAAGGATAGGTGCAAAAATGAACTGCATCAGAGCATACACAGCTAATAAAGCACCATAGTGAACACCGCCTGCTTCAGCTCCAGCCAATGACCGTAATAATTCAGGCAAGATCGGCATAATTAAACCAATCCCAACAGCATCCAGAAATATAGTGATTAAAATCACGCTCAATGATTTCTTCACAAATGCCTTCTCTAGCAATGATAGAATTAATATTCTCTCACACACTCCCTATCAGTGATAGATTTATGAGTAAAAAAGATATTGCACCTCAACGTCTGACACGTGAAATAGTCCTGCGTACCGCATTGGATATGTTGAATGAAGAAGGCATAGATTCAATAACCACACGCAAGCTAGCTCAACGATTGGGTATTAAATCTCCAACTCTATATTGGCATTTCAAGAATAAATCCTTGTTAATGGAAGCAATGGCGGAAACCATTATAAATGAACACCATTTAGTTTCTTTACCCATCGATGGGATGACATGGCAAGATTGGTTGCTCGCTAATTCTGTAAGCTTTCGTCGAGCACTACTAGCTTACCGTGATGGTGCTCGTCTACATGCAAGAACTAGCCCCAGTCAAGGACATTTCAACACGATTGAGGCCCAAGTTGCGCTGTTATCTCATGCTGGGTTTTCTCCTGTTGAAGCAGTTGCATTACTTATGACATTAGGAAGGTTTATTGTTGGGTGGGTCCTTGAGGAGCAGCAAGAAGAAATAAGATCAGACCCACCATTCGAAGCCGATCCAACTATATATCCACTCATGCTCCAAGGAGTGAATACCTTACAAAATATGAATGCGGATGACATTTTTGAAAATGGGATTCGTATGGTGATTATCGGTGCTGAAAGACAACTTGATATTAAAATGCAAACTTACCTCTATACTGCTTTAAGCAACTGTTCTATTTAGTAATAAAGCTTTTATCCTTAATTATTTAACATAATGGCGGTTATACGCAATACACTTGTATATTAATATAGATATCAATTGCTTAATAGAACCAGAAAAATGTAAAAATGCCCAAAAAGCCGATTTTGAAACAAGTCGGCTTTTTTATGAGCAGTTTTGATAGTTCTTGCCAATAAATTTGTTTAAAAAGTAGTCGATTTTGCAATTTTTTAAATTTTATCAATGCCTGTACTTCGGAAATTATCCGCAATTTCTGCGGATAAACCTTGGGGTAAGTTTTGAGCAATGTTGTACGCTCAGGCTGACATCAATTAAAGACCATTGCGTCTATGTCAGTATGGGGATTTTTCATATGATGGGGACATAGAGAACAGGATGTTCCAACACATAAAACAATAATGATAAGTGCAACACCAGGACGTGAGGTACGACAGGAGTTATACCTAAACACCCAATATGAAAAAGCCCGACAGGATGTCGGGCTTTTTTTAAGTTCATCGCACTTTGCCGGGAAATGCAGCACGGATCTTGAGGAAGAAGTAGTCCGTGTCGCGGTATCCATAGGCCATCCGCTTAATGACTTTGATCCGGTTGTTCATGCCCTCCAGCACGCTGGTGTTCAGCCGGTGGAGGGCACTGGAAACGATACCCTCCATATATGGCTCCAGCTTCTTGGCAAATCGTACCAAAGCATCAATTCCGCTACCGAGGGCCATGCCGGCCCATTCCCGCCAGGCGCTTCTGGCCGTCGTCTCGCTTTCCGCAAACCATAGCGTCTTAAGTTGGTCCTTGAGCACGTACACCGTAGTCAAGAACGCATTGGCGGCCAGGAGTTCGTCCAGCTTGACCGCCTGCTCGGGCTCAAGGTTGTCAGCATTGCGTAACAGTATCCAACGGCTGCTTTTGATCACCTTGCGGGCGACCTTGTCATCTCGCAGTTGATTGGCCTGATCAACTCGCACTCTATCCATCACTTCGCGGCCATACTTAGCCACCACATGGAACAGGTCGTAGACCACCACCGCGTTGGGGCACTGGGCCTTCACTTCAAGATCGAAGGCTGAGTTCATGTCCATGGCCACTGCCTCGATCTGGTTCCGGGCATCGCCTAACCACTCGAAGAACGGCCGGATCGCCTCACGCGAGCGGCCCTCGCCAATCCACACCACTTGCTGGGTGTCGGCACAGGCGACCACCGTGGCGTAGCGATGACCCTTGTGCAAGGCGAATTCGTCCATCATCAGGCGGCGCAATCGACTTCGATCTGGCTCGTGCAAATCACGTTTGAGCCGCTCCATGTCAATAGTCTTGACTGTATGCCAATGCAAGCCCAAAAGATTGGCAACATGACTGACGGGCAGCATCTGTACTAATTTCTCAATCCAGTTGCGCAATGATTGCGTAATACGGGAGCGCGGTGGTAGCCAATCGATCCGCTCTCTGGTTGGACCGCATTGTGGACAACGCAGCCGCCGCACAGGTACATCCAACTCGACGCGATACTGCATAATTGGTGACTCGCGAACTCGGCGCCAATTGATGTCATGTACCAGGAAACAAGGGCAATCGCATCGGCTACAAATTGGCGTATGCTCCTCGTCGTGTGTAAGACGGATCAGCAAAGTCTGTTCATCTAGAAGCCCATGAGACGCTGGCGAAAAGCCCTTCCAGAACAGGCTCCAAACATCAGCGCTAGTCATGATCATGGACCGATTGCGCGCTATCGGTGCCTTGTAGCGCCAAGGCATCATGTTCTTCTTGGCTGAGATGGCGTCTGTTGGGATTGATGCAGGACAGACAAAGCACTGCTGTTGCGAGGATGAGGCAATAAGCGATGATCGGCCAGGTGGTACCAGTCGATAAAAGCGTAATAATGAGTGTCCCGATAATCCCTAACAGTAGTCCACCCAAACAGAAGTAGACTGCTGTAGCGGTCCCAGCGATATGATCGAAACCTCGAAGAGCGGCATTGGGTGCCACCGATACCGCAGTGGCGATACCAACACCCACGAGCCACATCGGGGCGATGAAGCCAAGCACCGAGACCGGTGCCAATGTCTCGCCAACAGCGAGCAACAGCGCTCCCGCCATCAGACACCCCATTCCCACTCGTAAGGTCTTCAGGCTTCCCCACCGGGGAATCAGTCGTCCCATGATTCGCGCTGTAGCCATCATAGCGATGGCCACTGTAGCAAATAGCAAGCTGAAGCTAAGTTGCGATAACCCTTGCCTCCCCATCATTAGCCAGGGGGCGGTCGAGAAAAAGACGAAAAAGCTGCCCATCCCCGCGCTGTAACAGAGCGTGTACAGCCAGAAGTTCAGGTGTTTCACAGGAGTCAATAGCTGCGACCACTGTAGGTCTGCCGTCCGGTGCCGCCGAGTCTCTGGCCAGAGTCGCCAGGCTGCGATAACAGCGCCTATCATTGCCATCCCTAGCAAGCCGAAGATTGCGCGCCATCCGAGCCACGCGTCGACCAGCGCTCCTAGCAGTGGGCCTATCGCAGGAACCATCGCAAGCATAGAGCCGAGCAAGCCATAGATGACGTTGCTTTCCTCACGGCCCGAATAGATGTCGCGTACCGTCGCGAAAGTGGAAACGAGACATGCCGAAGCGCCGCAGGCCTGAAGAACGCGGAAGCTCAGAAAAAGTTCTGGCGATGAAACTACGGTGAGGCCGAATGAAGCCGCAATATAGGCAATCCCGCCACCAAGTAAAACGGGGCGGCGACCCAGCCGATCCGACAGTGGGCCGAAGAGAAGCTGTCCGGCTCCAAGCAAAACCAGGTATGCCGTCAACGTCAGCTGGATCGTCCCTGCACCGGACCCAAGTGCATCCGCCATGAAAGGCACCACGGGCAGGTACATATCCATGCCCAGTGACGCCAGCAAATCGAATGGTGATAACAGCAATAGCGTGGCGGGAAGAGAATACCGCCAAGAAAAATCTTTTGAGCGCACGAAGCCATCTCCTTAAGTTAAGAATTTGGCGGCGCTCTTGCAGAGCAACTAGGTTCTTGAGAACGCCGCAACAACCGAAAACGAAGGTTGCTGCGGCTTACTTGTCTGCTTTCTTGGTAGCGCTCATGTGCGGGTTATCTCATGGATGAGTCCATATCGTAACAATCTTCACGCTAAAGTGCAAAGAACCTTTTTTTATTACCAATTTTTTTTGATTCGCATAATTCGTCTTATGTTAATTGTAGAAAAATTTCATAATTAAATACGACTTATACTCTCTAATGCTACTTATCGTCTGTCGACTTATTGTCATCACATTTTCATTATTTGGACTCAAATAAGTGATTTCCAATAATGTTTCGTAAGCCTAGTCATAAACTACTATTGATTATTTCTAATAATCTAAAAAGTTATAGATCAGCCAATAATCTTTCACAAGAAGAGTTAGCTGAACTTTGTAAATTGCATAGGACATATATAGGAGCTATTGAGAGATGTGAAAAAAATCTTTCTTTAAGTTCCTTAGAGATAATTGCTGAAGCACTTGGAATCACTGTTCCAGAACTATTGATTCCAAGAGACTTTAATGACGCTACTATCAGCAGATGAGTATGTTCGTAATATCCAAAATGCAGGTATTACGATTCATACCCCTATCACTATTGGCCATCCTGAACTATGGATTCCAGATGAAATCCTAGAACAAATTTTAAATGAAAAATTATGTGGTTTTGATGTGAGTGCTTATGCTGTAAAATCAAGATCTAAAGTTGTTAAACAAAAGGTTTGTGAAATTCTAGGATATCCCATCGAAAAAACTTTTCCGAAAGTTCAACCTCGATTTACGGGTCAAAATTTTGATACATATAATCAAAAATCTAGAAATTTACAGATTTGGAATGAAGAGATTTCTGCTGAAAGACGCTATGTTATTATCGGCATTGACACGAATGATATTATTTACAAAGTGAAAGTTATAAATGGTGAAGAACTTTCCATTTTAGATACAACTGGCAAAATCACTACAAAATATCAAGCTAGATTTACTCCTAATGAGTCATTAGAACTTATATCCCCCCTTGATACAGATCAGTTGATAGGTCATTTAGCACCAGATTCGTATAAACCAACTCAATCTCCAATAGGTTTTCCATCATCTAAAGAATTACTTTCTATTAAAGAAGTATTCACTAGGCTCTCTCCACTCATTGGCTTAACTTTTAGTGATCCAGGCATAGTACAGGAACGTAATCGTGGGGCTGGATTACATAAATTAGTTTGCGAAGCTTTAGGATATTCTAGCTACGCTGATGATGGGAAATTCCCCGATATTAAAAATCAGTTATTGGAAGTCAAGCTTCAGACTTCTCCAACTATCGATTTAGGGCTAGTTTGTCCTGACAGTTTGGATAATTTAGGCTTCCCAGTAGATTCAACTTTAGTGCGTCATTGTGATACTAGATATGCGGTGTTTTACGGAACGACTAATGGGAGTCTAGTTACACTGACTCATCTAGTTGTTACTACTGGCGAGAGCTTCTTCAACAGATTTACTCAGTTTCAAGGTAAAGTAGTAAATGGGAAAATCCAATTACCACTCCCAGCAAACTTTTTTAATTAACAGCAAACGCTTTAAAGACAAGTTCATCTAGCTTGTCTTTAAGCTTTGAACTTTCTTTCTGATCTAACAAGTTATAAATCATCTTTGATAACTTAATTAATTCTTGAGAGTTCTGTAATTCAGGATCAGGAATAGGAAATTCTTCAACATATTGCTTCATGAACCTTCTTTTTCCTGAATATAGCTTATTGTTAAATTTATAGTCATAAAACTGCTCAATAAACCTAGAGTTAGCAACTGCTAAACATAACCATAATAATTCATTATCTTTACTATCGTCTGGTGTAATCCAATAGCATTCACCATTAACTATATTGCCTTCTAGATCTATCCAAAATTTTGGTTTTTCAGAGATATCTGGAAAAACAATCTTTGGCTTACACCACAGACTTGGATTTTGTGGAACCCACAATTCATACCAATTTCTACCCGCTTTTATCAGATATTCCCTACTACTTAATTGCTCTTTGTACACTTCTAAATATTGTTTAGTAGCTGGATACTGATCTATATCTACGGCTTTTTTCTTTCCATTTTCACTTGTATGTGGATAAATAATTTCTTTAGGCTTATTCGGTCTGATAGCCTTAAACTGTTGCGCACATTCGCTAGTCAACAAATATTTGATTAATTCAGGTTTAGGATCAAACGAATCCCAATCGTCACGTATAAATACCTTATCTGCTGTAGACTTAACACCTACTCGAATTGGACCAATGTCTTTAAATGTTTTCCAAGTATTCATCGTTACTTTACTTAACCATGAATTACTTTCCTTAGTTGATACAGTCCATACGTTATTTTTAGAACTAGATAAATCTAAGATTCCTCTAATAATTTCAAATTTAGACTTACCAACTTTAATATGTTGAGTAATATCCTCTATTTCTGAAAAAATCGTTTCGACCTCTTTATGGTCTTGTTTTGATTTTTTCACTTCATAAACACTAATAAATTCAGGATCGACCTTAATTTGATTATTATTTTTTTTAGAAAAAACTAGTGCTGGAAGTACCGCTGCAGAACTAAATACTTTTGTATCCCCTAAATCATAAATAGACTGTATATCTAAGGTTTCTAATAAATAATCTCGTAATACGTGCCCAGATTTAACTGATAGAAACCGATTTGATGTGATAGTAGCTAACACACCATCATTACTAAGCAAACTAGACATTGCCATCATAAAGCCATAATAAATATCAGTTTTTCCTTTTAAATTAAAATCCTTTGCTATCTTTTGAGATTTTTCACTACCAATAATTTGGGTACGGATGTAAGGCGGATTAGCAATAATAATGTTAAATCTTGATTCTTTATTTGCATCATAAAAATCTAAAAAATCATCCCTTAATAACGTCAATGTAACGTTAGGATATTTCTCTTTAACTGTTGAAGTAATTTGTTCAAAATTAGAGTTATCAAGATCAACCCCTACTATTTCTATTTCAGAAAATTTTTCTGTGCCTAACTTTAATAGTAATTCTTTAATAAGAATTCCATCACCAATACTAGGATCTAAGATTTTAATTTTTTTATTTAAAAACAATTGGCTATCAAAATAACTAATGGTTTTCTTTGCAACAAACTCAGCTAATTCAACTGGTGTATATGTAACGCCATTCTTTTTATCTTCATGAATATTTTGAAATCGAGGGAGGGAGATATTCATGACTGCTTAATGTTCCACTACTAAATGATTAGTAATTATAGCTATGTATCGGATAATTGTTGCAGAGATAAAGTATGTAAACGCCATGGTTTGACGTAATTCTGTTTATTAAGCATCTGATTTAAATAAATTTAATTTTGGATCAAAAAATAATCAAAACTTTTAAAATCAAATAGTTATGAAATCTTTGTGCAACAAAGCCCTTTCAATTCAAAAGTGGAAACAGAAGAAGATGTAGGTAACATAAGAAACACCTAAAAGAGCTAATATCTGATTTAGGCTCACTTGGACACCTAGCTAAGAAAACAAGTTTAAAGCAGTTCCCAAAGAGCTAATATCTGATTTAGGCTCACTTGGACACTTTATCCACGAAGCAACAACCGATTTGGATACTTTCAACTCATTTGCAATCTTTCGACAACTTAATCCTTTTAAATGTAGTTCTTTCGCCTTTACACGTAAGGGCTGATATTTTGCAGATCTCACTACTCCGCCCTTTATACCGCCTAACTTCCCTTTTCTAGATTGACGGTCAATAAATTCCTGATAGCAATAGGCGTCTTTTTTCCAACAATATCGTGCAATGGATTTAGCAATGCCTTTTACTTCACCAAAAGTCATTGGGTTGGTAAGCCCTTGGTTAAGCCCTATGCAATGCTGAACTACACAATCAAGCCAGGATGTATATGTACTCCCTCGATATTTTCGTATTTCTTTATATGCCCAATGCCTAGCCGTATTGAATACAAAACAATTACGCCCTAAACCTATCGCTTCGTCTTGTTTAATCTCTCTATTAACATCTTTCCATGTTAAGTCTAGATTTCGAGCTAGTTCACTTAAAGTATAGGGTTTTTCTCGCAAGCTAGTGGTTTGCCAATAACTTGAGATAGGATTCTTTGATACCAAACTCACATATGCTGGATCTGCATTAAATAACTCACCTAATTTTTGACGAATAGCATTTGCATAAAGGATAGGCTTTTGACGACTAGCATCAGTTGTATAAACAGGTGTTTTTAACTGAAAAAGTATATGTGAGCGCCCATTATTAGGATTGGCAACTAATAAGTTCGGTAATGGAATTCCAACTAAGCCATATAATATTTCTGATAATGAAGACTCATAATCCAAATCAAATACTAGATAATGTAAATAGTATGGACTATTAGGTTGTATATATTTGTACTTTAAAGAAATTTCTTTAGGCCTGATAATAAGACCATAATCCAGATTATCTGAACAGTAAGGCTTTTTAGGTAATCTGTCTTGAAATTGATCAAGCAGAAAAGATAATTGTTGCATTTGCTTATCTTCACTATTTGCAAATGCACAATGAACATGTATTATTAATACAGTTCATGTGCAAGCATGTTCTAAGAATTCAAGCCCTGTAACTTCCTGTCCGGCAAGATTGAAAGTTATGGGGCTTTTTCATATCTGTAATTTATACAATATAGCTAACTTATAATTCAATTCAACCAAAAAAGTACATATAAGATAAAACTTTTTTCACAAACTTACGTAAGTTAAATAAATTACTTAAGTTGCGTAAATTCACTAAACGTGTGAAACCATTGATCTTCCTTATTATTCGGCTATACTTAAGTTAAATAAGTTACGTAAGTTAAATAAAAATGATCATATTAGTTGGTGGTGAAAAAGGTGGGTCTGGAAAAAGTTGTTTAGCCCAAAATCTAGCAGTTTATTTACAAGCAAATAATCGAGATATCTTATTACTCGATGCAGATCCACAAGGTACGACAACTGACTGGATCAAAGAACGAGATGAAAATTCAGCTGTAAAAAGCATTCCATCAGTACAAGCTTCAGGGAACATTCGACAAATCCTAATGGATTTATCGAAGCGATACCAAGACATCATTATTGATGCTGGTGGACAGGATTCTGAAGCCTTACGTTCGGCAATGACTGTTTCCACTCATATGCTTTTGCCTTTCCGTCCTAAAAGACGAGATCTAAAAACATTAGTACATGTCGAAAAATTAATACGTCTTGCAAAAGCTGTTAATCCTGAACTCTATACGAGAGCAGTCATTACTCAATGTCCTACTTTACCGAGTCAAGTTCAACGCATCTTAGATGCTAAAGAAGCATGTGAATCGTTTGATCTCATCCCATTAAATAATTTTACGTGTAATCGAAACATATACGATGATGCTGATGAAAATGGATTATCCGTTTTTGAAATGTCATCTGATGAAAAAGCCAAGCAAGAAATTGAACAAATTGCAAAAGAATTTTTAGGAGATCTCTAATGGCTTTAAAAGGTTTAAAAAGAGAAGATCAAACTTCTAAAAATGAAAAATTAGTGAATGATTTTATTTCTGGCGCATCTAAAAATGTCCAAGAACTAACCCCATCAAATTCTAAATTTCAAAGATATACCTTTTCGTTAACAGAGGATGTAAGTGAACAGATTAACGACTTGAAAGTTAGATGTCGTGTTGCTAAAGCAAACCGATCTATCATGCTCAAAGCTGCTATTAGTCAACTTAATACTTTATCGGATGAAGAGTTGCACAATTTGATCAAGAAAGAGTTAGGTTACTGATTCTGAGCCACCTCAACGGTGGCTTTTCTATTTTCAGCTAATGCTATATTCCTTATAAAATACTTCTAAAACTACTGAATTGAAAAATCAATAACTTATAATATTTTTTGCAATTTTTGGAAGTATTTACATAAAAATTACTGTTTTACATTTATAAATCATATATTTATTTCAAGAAACACCCTCAAAAAATCTAAATTATTTTTAGTGGCATCCTGTAAGGTGCGTATGGTGTGTATAAAAAAAATCGGTTGAAAACTGATTTTAGAGCGTCAACAAAATTAAGGCTTTCAAGTGATCAAAAATAAACCTTCGTTCAATAAGAAAAAGTGGCTGAGAAATCATCTAGACGATGTTTTACGCCTAAAAAAAGAGGGTTTGACCTATCAATCCATCATCCAAGTGCTAAAAAAAGACTTAAACATGCCCTTTGATTTGGAGGAATCACTCTTAAGTCGTTATCTCAAAGAGTTTGTAGAAGATGAATCAACCACTTTAAAGACCAAAACAGCCCTAACAAACAAAGTTGAACGTCAGATAGACCGGCTTACTCGTCAAAATAATGAAATACAGAACCTAAAACGTCGTTTAGACCGTATGGCTGAACGTGAAATGAGGTTTGAAATTGAAAATAAGAACCTAAAAGAACGTAATCGGATTCTAGAATACAAATTCCTAGAAGGTGAAGGACGCTTCCAAGACCTTCGACGCTATAAAGGACTTCATAACTCAAGATGGAAAATTGGCGATTTAGAAAAGAAAAATGATGAGCTATTCCAAACGGTTTTAATGCTTGAAAGACTTTCTGAACGATTAGCAAAGCCTCATGAAGAAGCGGATGAGAAAATTAGACTGCTTGAGAGTGAAATCTCTCAGATCAAAGGGGAATATGAACAACTAGAGCAGAATCAGCTACTGTCCAATCAAAAAGTTAAGCAACTTGAACAAACAATTAATGCCTTAAAAAATGAAAAGCAGGCTCTAGAAAAACAACTTGCCGAAAAAGAAACGCCTATTATTCACCAAGACCAAGAAAAAATTGAGCAACTAACGCAGGAACGTCAGAAGTTTCTGCAAGAAAGAAACCAACTACAGATGCTCTCAAAGCGTCTAAAAAGCGATTTAAGCAATTCTGAGCATTACCTTAGTGAAGTATCGAACCTACTGCATGAAAGCCGAAGTAACGTAAAACATAAAGACTTATGGCGTGTTTTGGCTCTAAGCTTTGGTTGCTTGGCTATTATCTTCTTGTTGATGTTTATCTTTCTCTAAGACCATATTTTATTTGGACCATTATTTCAGTCCCGAAGGGCTGAAATTGGCTCGAATAAAATGAGGGCATTATGTTTTTTGGCTAAACAAAGTCGTGGAACAATGATCAATAAATAGGCGTGGAACGTGACAAATCATTAAAAAAGCCCATTCGAGGGTGAATGGGCTTTTCAATAGTATATAAGAAATTGATTTTTAAAGAAATAAAAATAGCATTTCGTATAAGGTGTATTATGTTAATTTTAGAAAATCTTCACTACTATTATTTTAAAATAAGCCTTATATCCAAGCATAAAACAAGGTTGTCTAGACTTCTTTTAACAGTAAAGTTATCATAAAACTGAATTTTATTTTTTAGGTAAGTTTATGCATTCTATCCGCATTCGTTAAGACACAACTATTTGCATAGTGACACTATTTTATAATGGTGGGCTTTTGTTGTGTCTTTAAGAATATATGCGGATATATAAAGTAAAAGTATGCTTAATTTATAAGTATGCTTTTAGTGCATAGTTTCCAGTTATAACTTAATTGACTAGCTATTTGTCCACCCTGTGGATGAATAGCTTTTTTTTTGGGAGGACACTGTGATGCTAGCTTTTGTTTTCACCTAAATCCTGTTTGCTGCATAAAAAATTTCAAGAGCTAAACAGGAGTAAATAAAAATGAGTTTAATTATTAAAGCGAGAAACATACGCTTGGATTATGCTGGGCGTGATGTTTTGGATATTGATGAATTGGAAATTCACTCTTATGACCGTATTGGTCTTGTGGGTGATAACGGAGCAGGAAAGAGTAGTTTACTCAAAGTACTTAATGGCGAAATTGTTTTAGCCGAAGCGACATTACAGCGTTTTGGTGATTTTGCACATATCAGCCAACTGGGCGGAATCGAAATAGAAACGGTCGAAGACCGGGCAATGTTATCTCGCCTTGGTGTTTCCAATGTACAAAACGACACAATGAGTGGCGGAGAGGAAACTCGTGCAAAAATTGCTGCCGCATTTTCCCAACAAGTACATGGCATTCTAGCGGATGAACCAACCAGCCACCTTGATCTCAATGGAATAGATCTACTTATTGGTCAACTTAAAGCATTTGATGGAGCATTACTTGTTATCAGTCATGACCGATATTTTCTTGATATGGTTGTAGACAAGATATGGGAGTTAAAAGACGGTAAAATTACGGAATATTGGGGTGGTTACTCGGATTACTTGCGTCAAAAAGAAGAAGAGCGACAACACCAAGCCGTAGAATATGAGCTGATGATGAAGGAACGGGAGCGATTAGAATCTGCTGTGCAAGAAAAACGCCAGCAAGCTAATCGATTAGACAATAAGAAAAAAGGAGAAAAATCCAAAAACTCTACCGAAAGTGCTGGACGACTTGGGCATGCAAAAATGACTGGCACCAAGCAAAGAAAACTGTATCAGGCAGCTAAGAGTATGGAAAAGCGTTTGGCTGCATTAGAAGATATTCAAGCACCAGAGCATTTGCGTTCTATTCGTTTTCGTCAAAGTTCAGCCCTAGAACTGCACAATAAGTTCCCGATTACGGCAGATGGTCTGAGCTTAAAATTTGGTAGCCGTACTATCTTTGATGACGCTAACTTTATAATACCGCTTGGCGCTAAAGTCGCTATAACTGGATCGAATGGAACAGGGAAAACGTCCTTGTTAAAAATGATATCAGAACGTGCTGATGGATTAACCATATCTCCAAAAGCTGAAATTGGCTACTTTACACAAACAGGATATAAATTTAACACGCATAAATCTGTGCTCTCCTTTATGCAGGAAGAGTGCGAGTACACAGTTGCGGAAATTCGTGCAGTATTGGCTTCAATGGGGATCGGAGCGAATGATATTCAAAAAAACTTATCCGACTTATCGGGAGGTGAAATCATCAAACTGCTTTTATCCAAAATGCTTTTAGGAAAATATAATATTTTGCTTATGGATGAACCAGGAAACTATCTTGACCTAAAAAGTATTGCCGCATTAGAAACAATGATGAAGTCCTATGCAGGAACTATTATCTTCGTATCTCATGACAAGCAATTGGTCGATAATATTGCTGACATTATCTACGAGATCAAAGACCACAAAATCATCAAGACTTTTGAGAGAGATTGTTAATGATAGCCAATCTAATCCGAACATTAATTATTGAACTCTTTAAAGGAAATTAAAAATGACAATTCAAGATATTCAATCACTTGCTGAAGCACACGGCTTGTTGCTTACGGACAAAATGAATTTCAATGAAATGGGCATTGATTTTAAGGTCGTTTTTGCTCTTGATACAAAGGGGCAACAATGGTTGCTGCGTATTCCTCGTCGTGATGGCATGAGGGAACAAATCAAGAAAGAAAAACGCATTTTAGAATTGGTAAAAAAACATCTTTCTGTAGAGGTTCCTGATTGGAGAATTTCATCTACAGAATTAGTGGCTTATCCCATACTTAAAGATAATCCTGTTTTAAATTTGGATGCTGAAACCTATGAAATAATTTGGAATATGGACAAAGATAGCCCGAAATACATAACATCTTTGGCAAAAACCTTATTTGAAATCCATAGTATTCCTGAAAAAGAAGTTCGGGAAAATGATTTGAAAATTATGAAACCTTCAGATTTAAGACCTGAAATAGCAAACAATTTGCAGTTAGTAAAATCTGAAATTGGTATAAGTGAGCAATTGGAAACCCGCTACAGAAAATGGTTGGATAATGATGTTCTATGGGCAGATTTCACCCAATTTATACATGGCGATTTATATGCTGGGCATGTACTAGCTTCAAAGGATGGAGCTGTTTCAGGCGTTATTGATTGGTCAACAGCCCATATAGATGACCCAGCGATTGATTTTGCTGGGCATGTAACTTTGTTTGGAGAAGAAAGCCTCAAAACTCTAATCATCGAGTATGAAAAACTAGGGGGTAAAGTTTGGAATAAACTATATGAACAGACTTTAGAAAGAGCAGCGGCCTCTCCTTTGATGTATGGTTTATTTGCCTTAGAAACTCAAAATGAAAGCCTTATCGTTGGAGCAAAAGCTCAGTTGGGAGTTATATAATTTAAAAATATGATTGCTGAGAACTGCCTTGTTTTGAAACTTGGTTGGCTTTAATTAGTTTTTAGTATTCTTTATAGAAAATGCCTCGATCAAGGGGCATTTCTAACAATCATTTAACATAAAATTTCTTATGTGAAGTAACCTGAATGCAGCGGTGCCCCATTGGGGGCGCGTTGAGATAAGCCTCTTTTAGATAACTTTAGCAACTCGATAGACAGTTGCAACTCCACAATTCACTGCTTTGGCAATTTCTTCCTTAGTCATATTGCCAACTACTAGCAATTCTTTTATTCGTTTATGTTTAGCCTCATTTGCCTTCTTGCCTGTTGGTTTGTAACCCGAACGTGCCAGGCCCTGCTTAATACGTTCTATACGTTTCTCATTGTCTAGGCGGGCCATTGTTGCCAGAAGATCAATCAACATATTGTTGATGAGTTCCAAGATTGAATGAGTAATGCTGTCACTGGTTTGAATCATTTGGTAGGTAGTAGGAAGATCTGCTACGACTAAACGAAGTCCCTTCTCCTGGATCCTGCGCTTCAGCTCTTGAAAATCTCGTTGGGTTAGGCGTGATAAGCGGTCAATACTTTCAACTAACAATGTGTCACCTTGATTTGCTTCTGACAGTAGCTTATTCAATTCAGGTCGGTCTAACTTCGTACCACTATAGTTTTCCACGTACACAATGGTTTCACCCAAATTCAAGTTTTGGTTTAGATCCTGAAGAATCTGCAAAGCCCTTTCTGCATCTTGATCTTTAGTTGAAGCTCGTAGATAAATACGTGTATTCATTTCTATCATTTAATCTTAATTCTATTAGATTAATGATAATACTATCATTTAATTATTGCATTAAGTCTAATGATAGATATTGTATGCGATTTGGCTCGCTATCATTCAGGTATAGTCTTTTGATAAAAAAAGCATGACTAAAAGCCATGCCTTGGGAATTCGTATAACGTGTATTATGTTAATT